>JAEZGR010000379.1 GCA_023437255.1 Pseudomonadota bacterium
GGGTCGGTGTGATCATCATGTCGCCGCTACTGGGGCCACTCGCCTACTTGATTGCCGGCATCAACCGCATCCGTCACGACCACATTTCGGAACAGCGCAATCGCAGTCTGAGGCAGTACACGCTCACCACGCCGCTGGCGCCCATCGACGTGGCAAGGCTCGCAGCGCCGCAGTTCGTTTCGCTGCGCACGCTCAGCAATCGCGTCAGCCGGTTTCCGCTGCGCGACGGCAATCATGTGCGCATATTGCGCAGCGGCGACGAGGCCTACCCTGCAATGATCGCGGCCATCGATGGCGCACAGAAAACCATTGCGCTCGAGACCTATATCTTCGACAACGATACACAGGGCAAGCTGTTTGTCGAAGCGTTGGCCCGCGCGCACAAGCGCGGCGTCGAGATCCGGGTGCTCATCGATGCGATTGGCGTGCGCTATTCCGGGCCACCCAACATTACCTGGGCGTTACGGCGCGCCGGGATCCCCTACGCGCTTTTCATGACCAACCCGTTGGGCATGCGGATGCCCTACGCCAACCTGCGCAGCCACCGCAAAATTCTGGTGGTCGACGGGCGTGTCAGCTTTACCGGCGGCATGAACATACGAGAGAGCTTCGTATCGACCGTCGCGGGCGACCGTGCGGGCAACGACACGCATTTTCTGGTGGAAGGCCCGGCCGTAGTGCAACTGATGGCGGTATTTGCCCACGACTGGGAGTTCACCACCAAGGAAACCCTGGCGTTCGATCGCTGGGTCGCCAGTGACTGGAATCCCCCTGAGCCGCACGTGGCGGTGCGTTGCATCCATTCCGGCCCCGACCGCTACGTGGCCAGCACGCACAGCCTGCTGTTGGGCGCGTTTGCAGTCGCTCAGCATCATATCCGGCTGCAGTCACCCTATTTCCTGCCCGACCAGGTACTGTTGGGGGCGATCAATACAGCGGCACGGCGCGGGGTGCTGGTCGATATCGTGATTCCCGGGCAGAACAACCTGCGCTTGGTGAACTACGCCATGACCGCCCAGCTCGACCAGGTAGTGAGCGCCGGCTGTCGTGTGTGGCGCGCCGCGGGCAATTTCAACCACTCGAAGCTCGCCACGATCGATGGCGCGTGGTCGCTGATTGGCTCCTCGAATATCGACCCGCGCAGCCTGCGCCTCAATTTTGAGCTCGACATGGAAATCTACAGCCGACCACTTGCGCGCCAGATCGAGGACCTGATCGATTTGGAGATCTCGCATTCCGAGCTCGTCACGCTGGAGTCGCTAGCGGCAATTCCGTTTCGCAAGCGCTTGCGAAATCGCGTGATCTGGCTGGCGAGCCCCTATCTGTAGCGGTGCAGCGATGCAAAGACGCCAGGGAGCGTCGTCGACGGTGAGATCGTGATACACCTGCGCACGTATCTCAGATTATGCGGGTGAACCTTTAAACTTGCATAATCACGTGAAAATGCGTCATATTGTTGACCTTCACTTGCCTACGATTGCACCGCCACGCACATGAACCATGTCAAAGTCTGAACCGCGCACCCTGCAAGAATGGTCCGAACGGATGCTGGAATCCAACCCACCCCGGGCCAAGTCGCTGGTCATGACCCTGTTTGGCGATGCAATTCTGCCGCACGGGGGTGCGCTTTGGCTCGGCAGCCTGATTCGCCTGCTGGCGCCGTTTGGCATCAATGACCGCCTGGTTCGCACGAGCGTCTTCCGGCTGGCCGAAGACGGCTGGCTGAGTGGTCGGCGCGAGGGCCGGCGCAGCCTTTACACGCTACGTGAAAGTGCTGCGCGGCGCTTCACCCGTGCCTACAAGCGCGTCTATTCCCCCACCTATCTCGCCTGGCCCGGCTATTGGACGCTCGTCTTTGCCACCACGGGCACCCTGAATCCACAAACGCGCAGCGAACTGCGCAAGGAACTCAGTTGGGAAGGTTTCAGCGCGCTCTCACCCACCGTATTCGTGCACCCCAACCCCGATCGGGAAACATTGCAGGAAATTCTGGACACCTACGGGGTGCGCCGCGATGTCTTCGTGACCACAATGACACAGGCCCAAGACATCGAAGGCCGGCCGCTTTCGGAACTGGTGAATGAATACTGGCCGCTGGATGAAATCAGCAGCAATTACGAAACCTTCATTCAACATTTCCAGGCATTGCCCGCGCTGATCGCGAAGGCACCCAAGGCCGTTTCACCCGAGCAGGCATTCATCATTCGCGGCCTGCTGATTCACGAGTTCCGGCGTGCACTGCTGCACGACCCTCAACTGCCCATCGAAATACTCCCGCAGGGCTGGTCCGGCAAAACGGCGTATGAGCTGTGCCGCGATGTCTATAGCCTGACTCACCAGCGTGCCGAGGAATACATCATGAGTGCGCTGCGCGAAGAAGACCCCGACGCAACGCCCTGCGCCGAGTACTTCTTCGAACGCTTCGGCGGTCTGCCGCGCTGATCGTCATCCTTCGTTCGCTCCCCGGTCAGCGCTAGCTGCGCTCCCGCGACTGTGGCACATCTAAATATGATACGAAATTTCATATCGATACTTTTTTATTGACACATATTAGTTTCTGGCTCAATATTCGACCTGCAAACTGCGCATTCCAATGATCAGCAGCGGCACGAGCGCAGACGCGCCGCGCACGGAGACAAGCGATGAGCCACAACGAAAAGCTCGCCCTCACCATGCCCTACCCGCCCGCCACACCTCAGCCGAACGTGTATCCGCTGTCGTGGCATGCAGGTACCGAAAAGCTTGAAGAGATCTGGAGCGCGTCCTTGCGCGAAGCCTGGAATCCACAGGAACTGCCGTGGGACACCTTCGACCCCGAGGACTACACATGGGAAGAGCGCGAGGCCATCGCCTACTGGTGGACACTGCTTTCGGTGTTCGATGCCTCGGCGCCCCCCGTCTTCGCCGAAGCCTTCATCAAGACCTACGAAGTGCACGAAGAAGACGCCGTGCGCCGTTGCTTCTTCTCTGTCACACGCGATGAACAGAATCACGAGCAGATGTGCGGTCTGGCCATCACCAAGCTGCTGGGCCACCCCGACCCGCTCACGTACGAGCCCAAGACCGAGCTCGGGCGCAAGCTTCATCGCAACGCCTCCTGGCTGTACTACAACGGCGGCCGCTACTGGACAGGCTACAAATCGGCCGTCCCCAAGTACGACCTGGCCGTGCTGTTCAGCTCTTTCCTCATGGGCGAAATCGCCGCCGCCACCATCTTCCACCAGATGGCCGCCGGCTGTACCGAACCGGTATTCAAAGAAGCCTTCCGCAATATCGGCCGCGACGAAGGCCGCCACATGGCGATCTGCATGGCGCTCATGGAGCGTGACTACCCCAAGATGGACACCAGCAACAAAGCCATCATCACCAAGCAGGTTCGCGCGGGCTATCTCTTCCTGTCAGCCGTGTTGTTCGAGCCGCCGGCCGACTTCTGGGATCTCCCTGAAGACTTCATTGCCGTCCAGCGCGAAGCCGAAGCCATTGCGCGTGACGCTGGCTTCCATATTCCCGGTTACGAGCAGAAGAAAGAAAACTGGCGCAAGGCCATGCTCAACCTCAAGGGTGTGCTCGACAAGTACGAAATCCCCTTCCCCGCGATTCCTGAAGTGGGCATCTCGGGAGAGGAAGTCACCGACATCGACATGAAAGACATCATCCCGGTGTTCTGACACTGCAAGGAAGCGCAAGATGAGCCGTATCAAGCTTCACCCCTCGGGGCATGAAATCGAGTGCGGGCCCGGCGAAACCGTGCTGTCCGCGGTAGAAAAGGCAGGCTTCGCCATGCCGAACAACTGCCGGGCCGGCGCCTGTGGCGAATGCAAGGTCAAGGTGCTGGAAGGCGAGTTCGATCAGGGCATGGTGCTTGATATGGCCCTTTCCGAAGAGGAGCAACGCCAGGGCTTCGGCCTGATGTGCATGGCCAAGCCCCTTGGCGAGGAGCTCGTCATTGAATGGGGCACTGCCGACGCCAAGCCCAAGCTGTTTCCGCCCCGCGAAAACATGCTGCACCTCGTCACCGAAAAGATCCGCCGCACCCCGCGCATCGTCGAGTTCCGCCTGCGACCGCTGGGTAACATCATGCGCTTCTGGCCCGGCCAGTACGTCATGCTGGGCGACTCTTCGCAAGGCGCGCCACTGCGTTCGTATTCACTGGCCAACGCCCCTCGCCCCGATGGCGAACTCACGTTGCAGATCACGCGCGAGGAACACGGCGCAACCAGCCGCTGGCTGCACGACACCGTGCAGGTTGGCGACATGATCAAGGTCTCCGGGCCTTACGGCACCTTTATCGGCGACCCTGCCGTCGAGACTCCCATTCTGTGCATGGCCGCCGGCTCGGGTCTGGCTCCCATTCTTTCGCTCACCGAAACGGCCCTGCGGCGCGGCTTCAAGCAACCCGTGAGGCTGTTGTTCTCGGCCCGCCACGCCGCTGATGTATACGGCCAGGGCCTCATGAGCTATCTGCAGACCCGCCACCGCCGCTTCCGGTTCATGCCCACGTTAACGGGCGAACAAAAGGAAGGCATGCTGCACGGGCGCATTCCCGATCTGCTGCCGGAGCTCTTCCCCGATCTCTCAGGCTACAGCGTGTTCATCGCCGGCGCGCCCGAGTTCGTCGAAAGCTGTAAAAAAGCAGCGCTCGAACGCGGCGCCAAGCCGGAGCTCATTCACACCGAGGGTTATTTTCCCCGAGCAGCCGCGCAGGCGCCGCAAGCGTCGCAACTCGTGCACGCTTGAGTACGTGCACGCCTAAGCCAGCGCGTGTTCCGTCGCTTCTGCGCTTGCATCGATCGAGGCGAGTGCAGAGGAACCCTCCATCACTCGCAGTCCAAGGCGCGCCATGAGCGCCTTGTGTTTTTCCTGCTGCGGGTTTGCCGGGGTCAGCAACTAATCACCA
>JAEZGR010000016.1 GCA_023437255.1 Pseudomonadota bacterium
GGGCAAGCCCACGACCGCGGTCGATGTGCTCACCGAAGGGCGTCAGGCGCTCATGAACGCAAACGTTTCGCTGGGGCTGGCGCTTTCCGAAGACGAAATCGACTACCTGGCCGATGCGTTCACCAACCTGGGGCGCAACCCCACCGACGTCGAGCTGATGATGTTCCCGCAGGCCAATAGCGAACACTGCCGCCACAAGATATTCAACGCCAGCTGGGTCATCGACGGCCAGCCGCAGAGCGAGACGCTGTTCGGCATGATCCGCGCCACGCATGCGGCCCAGCCCATGGGCACTGTGGTCGCGTATTCCGATAACGCGGCGATCATGGAAGGCGGTGAAGCCGTCCTCTTTCACGCCGGCGCGGCAGACAGCAACGGCCGCTACGGGCATCACCCGGCTGTCGTGCACACCCTCATGAAGGTGGAAACGCACAACCATCCCACTGCGATCGCGCCGTTTGCCGGCGCCGCAACGGGGGCGGGTGGCGAGATCCGCGACGAAGGCGCTACGGGTCGTGGCTCCAAGCCCAAGGCGGGCCTGGCCGGCTTCACGGTTTCCGACCTGCGCTTCCCCGACGCCATCGAACCCTGGGAAAACCAGCCGCACGGCGCACCCGACCGCATTGCCTCGCCGCTCGACATCATGATCGAAGGCCCCATCGGGGCGGCCGCCTTCAATAACGAGTACGGCCGGCCCAATCTGCTGGGTTACTTCCGTACCTACGAACAAAATGCCGTGGGGCGCCGCTGGGGTTATCACAAACCCATCATGATCGCGGGCGGCCTGGGCTCCATCGATGCCCGCCTGACTCACAAAGATCCGCTGCCTCCGGGCGCCTTGCTCGTGCAGCTGGGCGGTCCGGGCATGCGCATCGGCATGGGCGGTGGCGCCGCCTCGAGCATGAGCGTGGGTGCCAACACCGCCGAGCTGGATTTCGATTCGGTACAGCGCGGCAACCCCGAACTCGAGCGCCGTGCCCAGGAAGTGATCGACCGCTGCTGGCAGCAGGGCGACCAGAACCCCGTTCTGGCCATTCACGACGTGGGTGCGGGCGGTTTGTCAAACGCCTTCCCAGAACTTGTGAACGCCGCCGGCCGCGGTGCCATCTTTGAACTTCAGCAGGTGCACCTCGATGAATCAGGCCTTTCCGCCGCCGAGATCTGGAGCAATGAATCGCAGGAACGTTACGTTCTGGCGATCCGACCCGAAGACCTCGAGCGCTTCGATGTCATCGCCAAGCGCGAGCGCTGCCCGTATGCCGTGGTGGGTGTGGCCACCGAAGAGCGTCAGTTGCGTGTCACCTTTGGTGAAGGGCTGCCGGGTGTGGCCGAGCCGGTCACGCCGCGCGCCGAGGGCGAGCTGCGTCCGGTCGACGTACCTATTGATGTGATTCTGGGCAAGCCGCCGCGCATGACGCGCGACGTGCAGCGCCTGCAGGTCGAAGCCGACGCCTTCGATGTCGTGGGCATCGATCTGGCCGAGGCTGTCGATCGCGTGCTGCGCCACCCCACGGTGGCCAGCAAGAACTTCCTGATCACCATTGGTGACCGCAGCGTCGGCGGCCTGACGCACCGCGACCAGATGGTCGGCCCCTGGCAGATTCCGGTCGCCGACTGCGCGGTCACGCTGGCTGATTACGAGGGCGTGCGCGGCGAAGCCATGGCCATGGGCGAGCGTACCCCGCTGGCCGTGCTCGATGCGCCGGCATCGGGTCGCATGGCGGTGGCCGAGGCGCTCACCAATCTTGCCGCGGCCGACGTGGCCGCACTCGAAACCATCAAGCTGTCGGCCAACTGGATGGCGGCCTGCGGCACGCCCGGCCAAGACGCCGCGCTGTACGACACTGTGAAGGCCGTCAGCGAATGGTGTCAGGCACTGGGCCTGTCGATTCCGGTGGGTAAAGACTCGCTGTCGATGCAGACTACCTGGCAGCACGAAGGCGAGACCCGCAGCGTGGCAGCGCCCGTGTCACTCATTGTGAGCGCTTTTGCGCCGGTGAGTGACGTGCGCGGCACGCTGACGCCGCAGCTGCGTACCGACTGCGGCGATACCAGTCTGATCTTCATCGATCTGGGCGCCGGTCGTCAGCGCCTGGGCGGTTCCGTGCTGTCGCAGGTGTACGGCGAGTTCGGCAACGAGGTGCCGGATATCGACGACGCCGACATGCTCAAGGCGTTCTTCCTCACCATTCGTTCGCTGGCCGCGGACAAGCTGGTGCTTGCGTATCACGATCGTTCCGACGGCGGTTTGCTGGCCACTGTCTGCGAAATGGCGTTCGCCGGCCATGTGGGCGTGTCGGGTAATCTCGACAAGCTCACCATCGATCCGTATGCCGAAGATTGGGGCGACTACAAGATCCGCCCCGAACAGATTTCCGTGCAGCGCGACGAACTGACGCTCAAGGCGCTGTTCAATGAAGAAGCGGGTGCCGTGATTCAGGTTGCGCGCAGCGAACGCGACACCGTGCTGCGCCGCCTGCGCGAAGCTGGTCTGGCTCGCCACACTCACGTGCTGGGTGCGTTGAACCAGGTCGACGAGATCCAGGTGTTCCGCGATGGCAAGTGCGTGTACCAGAAGCCGCGCGCCGAACTGGGCCGCCAGTGGGCGGAAGTCAGCCGGCGCATCATGGCGCTGCGCGACAACCCCGAATGCGCCCAGGCCGAATTCGAGCTGTGGAACGACGTCGAAGACCCGGGCATGCAGGTGCGCGTGGCGTTCGACCCCCAAGAAGACGTAGCCGCACCCTATATCGCCAGCGGCGCTCGACCGCGCGTGGCCATTCTGCGCGAGCAGGGCTGCAACAGCCAAGTGGAAATGGCCTGGGCCTTCGACAAGGCCGGCTTCGAGGCCCACGATGTCCACATGACCGATCTGCTCACCGGCCGCATCAAGCTCGCCGACATGCAGGGCATGGTGGCGGTGGGTGGTTTCAGCTACGGCGACGTGCTGGGCGCCGGCGAAGGTTGGGCGCGTACCATTCGCTTCAACGACCAGCTCTCTGAAGCGTTCGCCGAGTTCTTCGGGCGGGGCGACACCTTTGCGCTGGGCGTGTGCAACGGCTGCCAGATGATGGCTGCCCTGGCTTCCATGATTCCCGGTGCCGAGTACTGGCCGCGCTTCACGCGCAACCAGTCAGAAAAATACGAGGCGCGTCTGTCGCTGGTGGAAATTCCTGAATCGCCCTCGCTCTTCATGCAGGGCATGGCGGGCACCGTAGTGCCGGTCGCGGTCGCGCACGGCGAAGGCTACGCCAACTTCACCCAGCAGGGCGATGCGGGCCGGGTCATCCCGGCACTGCGCTACGTCGACCACCGCGGGCAGGCCACCGAGCAATACCCGTACAACCCCAACGGCAGTGCCGGCGGTCTCACCGGCGTGACAACCGCCGACGGCCGCTTCACGGTCATGATGCCGCACCCCGAACGGGTCACGCGCAATGTGATGATGTCGTGGGCGCCCAAGTGCTGGGGAGCTGCCGACCAGGGCGGAACCAACGCGCCGAACGGGGGCTATACCCCCTGGATGCGCCTGTTCCGCAACGCCCGTGTCTGGATTGGCTGACAGGCCGGTACGGTATAATCATTCTTTGCCCGGAGCACGTACATGCGTCTCATCAAGAAAGCACTGACGTTCGACGACGTCCTGTTGGTGCCTGCTTATTCAGACATCCTTCCGCGCGATACCGATCTTTCCACCCGGTTCACGCGCGACATCATGCTCAACATCCCGCTGGTGTCCGCCGCAATGGACACCGTGACCGAGTCGGGCCTGGCCATCGCCATGGCCCAGGAAGGCGGGATCGGCGTCATCCACAAGAATCTCTCGGCCGATGCGCAGGCGCGTGAAGTTGCACGCGTCAAGCGCCACGAGTTTGGTATTGTCATCGACCCCGTCACCGTCACGCCCGACATGCGCGTGCGCGATGCCATCGAGCTGCAGCGCACCCATGGCATTTCGGGCCTGCCCGTGGTCGAAGGCCGCAAGCTGGTGGGTATCGTCACCAACCGCGACCTGCGTTTCGAAGACCGCCTCGATCTGCCCCTGCGCGAAATCATGACCCCGCAGGAACGGCTGGTCACCATGGACGAAGGCGCCACACTAGAAGAAGCCCAGTCGCTCATGCACAAGCACCGCCTCGAGCGCGTGCTCATCGTGAACGACGCCTTCGAACTGCGTGGTCTGGCTACCGTTAAAGACATCGTCAAGAACACCGAGCACCCCAGCGCCAGCAAAGACGCCTATGGTCAGCTGCGCGTAGCGGCCGCCGTGGGCGTGGGCGAGGGCACCGACGAACGCGTCGCCAAGCTGGCCGCTGCCGGCGTCGATGCGCTCGTCGTCGACACGGCTCACGGCCATACGCAGGGCGTTATCGACCGCGTGCGCTGGATCAAAGACAACTACCCGCGCATCCAGGTCATTGGCGGCAACATCGCCACGGCCGCTGCAGCGCGCGCACTGGTTGACGCCGGCGCCGACGCCGTCAAGGTCGGTATCGGCCCAGGTTCCATCTGCACCACCCGCATCGTTGCGGGCGTGGGCGTACCCCAGATCACCGCCATTTCCGACGTCGCCGAGGCGCTTGACGGCACGGGCGTTCCGCTCATTGCCGATGGCGGTATCCGTTATTCGGGCGACATCGCCAAGGCGCTCGCTGCGGGGGCCTCCACCTGCATGATGGGCGGCATGTTCGCCGGTACCGAAGAAGCCCCCGGCGAAGTGGTGTTGTATCAGGGCCGTACCTACAAGGCCTACCGCGGCATGGGCAGCCTGGGCGCCATGGCCGAAGGCTCTGCCGACCGTTACTTCCAAGACCCCGCCAACAACGTCGACAAGCTTGTTCCCGAAGGCATCGAAGGCCGCGTGGCATACAAGGGCAGCGTGATCGCCATCATCTATCAGCTGGTGGGCGGCATTCGCGCATCGATGGGTTACTGCGGTTGCGCCACCATCGAACAGATGCGTACCAAGGCAGAATTCGTGGAGATCACCTCAGCGGGCGTGCGCGAGTCGCACGTGCACGATGTGCAGATCACCAAGGAAGCCCCGAACTACCGCGCCGACTGACCCATCATGCATCAACGCATCCTCATTCTCGATTACGGTTCGCAGGTCACCCAGCTCATCGCACGTCGTATCCGCGACGCCGGTGTCTATTGCGAGATCCATCCCGGCGATGTCGACAACGCCGTCATCGAAGCACAAGAAGGCCTGAAGGGCATCATTCTTTCCGGCAGCCACGCTTCGGCCTACCAGGAAGAGGCGCTCAAGGTACCCTCGCGCGTCTTTGAAATGGGCGTGCCCGTGCTGGGCATCTGCTACGGCATGCAGGCCATGGCACTGCAACTGGGCGGCAAGGTCGAATGGTCCGACCAGCGCGAGTTCGGCTATGCCGAGATCCGCGCCCACGGCCACACCCGCCTGCTCGATGGTCTGCAAGACTTCAACTCACCAGAGGGCCATGGCATTCTGAAGGTGTGGATGAGCCACGGTGACAAGGTCACGGCCTTGCCTCCGGGCTTCAAGCTGATGGCCTCCACGCCGAGCTGCGCCATTGCCGGCATGGCCGACGAAGAGCGCGGATTCTACGGCGTGCAGTTCCACCCCGAAGTCACGCACACCACGCAGGGCGAAGCCATTTTCAATCGCTTCGTCACCGAAATCTGCGGTTGCACGCACGACTGGAACATGCCCGATTACGTGCAGGAAGCCGTCGAGAACATCCGCAAGCAGGTCGGCAGCGACGAAGTCATTCTGGGTCTGTCGGGCGGCGTCGATTCCTCGGTCGCCGCGGCGCTGATTCACAAGGCCATCGGCGACCAGCTCACGTGCGTGTTCGTCGATCACGGGCTGCTGCGACTGAATGAAGCGCAACAGGTCATGGACACCTTCGCCGGTCACTTTGGCGTTAAGGTCATCCATGTCGATGCCACAGAACAGTTCATGAGCAAGCTCGAGGGCGTGACCGACCCTGAGGCCAAACGCAAGATCATCGGCCGCGAGTTCGTTGAAGTCTTCCAGGCCGAAGCCGCCAAGCTCAAGAACGCGCGCTGGCTGGCGCAAGGCACCATCTACCCCGACGTGATCGAGTCGGCCGCCTCCAAGACCGGCAAGGCCGTGGCGATCAAGTCGCACCACAACGTGGGTGGGTTGCCCGATACGCTCAACCTCAAGCTGCTCGAGCCCCTGCGCGAACTCTTCAAAGACGAAGTGCGCAAGCTCGGCGTGGCGCTGGGTCTGCCGCCGGCCATGGTTTACCGTCATCCGTTCCCAGGTCCGGGTCTTGGCGTGCGCATCCTTGGCGAGGTCAAGCATGAGTACGCGGAACTGCTGCGCCGCGCCGATGCCATCTTCATCGACGAGCTGCGCAACACCATCGACCACAACAGCGGCAAGAGCTGGTACGACCTTACGTCTCAGGCATTTGCCGTCTTCCTGCCGGTGCGTTCGGTCGGAGTGATGGGCGATGGCCGTACTTATGATTATGTCGTGGCGCTGCGTGCCGTCCAGACCACCGACTTCATGACAGCCGATTGGGCAGAACTGCCTTATGCGCTGCTGAAGAAGGTGTCTTCACGCATCATCAACGAAGTGCGCGGCATCAATCGTGTCACGTACGACGTGTCGAGCAAGCCGCCGGCGACGATTGAGTGGGAATGATCCCACGTCTGGCAATGGCTGGCATCAGCCGGCACTAAAGAACACCTAAGCCCGCGTAAATGCGGGCTTTATTGTATTTTTGTCTGGCACTGTCTGGCAACTTCTGGACGTGCCAAGCAAGATTTTTTCGTGGCATCAATGCTGGTACTATTAATCAGCGATGCCATGACAAGTGACCGATACCATGCTGCGTTGCCGTTGGTGTCCATGGTATTAAATGTTTATAAGTGATTGTTCTTAAATAAGGAAATAGTCGTTTTTAGTGGGATTTTGCGGCATGGTATCAGAACCGATGAGGGACAGGATTCGTGCTGACTGATACCAAGCTTCGCAACATCAAGCCTAGGGACAAGCTCTACAAGGTGAATGACCGGGATGGCCTCTATGTGGCCGTCACGCCTGCCGGTTCCATCTCGTTCCGCTACAACTACGCCATCAACGGGCGGCAGGAGACCATCACCTTTGGTCGCTATGGCGTTGGTGGTATCACGCTGGCCGAAGCTCGTGAGCGACTTCACGAAGCCAAGAAGATGGTGGCGGCAGGCAAGTCGCCCGCTAAGGAAAAGGCCCGTGACAAGGCACGGGTCAAGGACGCCGAAACCTTTGGTGCCTGGGCTGAGA
>JAEZGR010000082.1 GCA_023437255.1 Pseudomonadota bacterium
AGGTAGGCCAGGAACACGCGGCCGGTGGCAGACCAAAGCAAAGACAGCACAGAACCCACACGTACGTTGAGCGTGACCGGCAGGCCCGGCTCTTCGAACCGCACGATGGTGGGACCCTTGTTCCCCATGACAGCCATGAAGCAGGTCATCTCAAGATCTTGCCGCAGACGGGTGAGAGCGGGTTCCGCGATGCGCAGCGGGTCGGCGAGACGCATGGCCACCAGTCCGATTTGAATGGCTTCTGCCCCAAGAAAATACTGCAGGGAAATCGGGTCCTGATCGACCAGCCCTTCCTCCATCATGCTGATGAGGTAGCGGTGCACCTTGGCCGGGTTCTCATCGACATGTCGCGCGAGCACGGTCAGGCTGGCGCGGCCCCCCAACCGGGCCAGCGCCTTGAGCAGCACCATTCCGGTTGTGGCTGCCTGAACTCGCTGGCGCCGGTCGCGCTCGGGGAGGGGCGTTTCCTTGGTTGCAGAGGTCATTGAGGCATCAGAGGGTCCGTAACGAATGCCGAAGTATATCGTTCAGGGTTTTCCTCATCCAAGAAATTACGCAATGCGTGTTAGAGTTACGCAAATGTGAACTTTTGCTTGATCGACGTCAAGCTTGGAAATGTCATGAGTACCCTCGCTTCCCAATGCCCCGTATCCCACCATGCAGCCCCGGCCGCAGGCGGTTGTCCGCTCGGCCGGCAGGCCGACGAGTTTGATCCGTTTCAGGACGCCTATATGGCTGATCCGGCTGAATTCGTGCGCTGGGCGCGCGAGGAGCAGCCGGTCTTTTACAGCCCCAAGCTCGACTACTGGGTGGTGACGCGTTATCAGGCGATCAAAGACATCTTCCGCGACCCCATCACCTTCAGCCCCTCCAACGTACTGGAGCCCGTGGGTACGCCCCCCGCGGAAGTCAAGCAGATCCTCGAGCAGTACGGTTACGCCATGAACCGTACGCTTGTGAACGAAGACGAGCCCATGCACATGGCGCGCCGCCGCGTGCTCATGGAGCCTTTCACGCCGGAGCACCTGCGCGAACACGAGCCCATGGTGCGTCGTCTGGTCACCGAGGCCATCGATCAGTTCATCGACACGGGTCGCATCGATCTTGTGCGGAATCTGTTGTGGGAAGTGCCGTTCACCGTGGCGCTGCACTTTCTGGGCATAGACGATGTCGCCGATCGCGAGACCATGAAGCGGTTTTCGATTGCGCATACGGTGAATGCCTTCGGCCGGCCCACGCCCGAGCAGCGTGTCGAGATCGCGCACACGGTGGGGCAGTTCTGGCAGTTCTCGGGCGAAGTGCTCGAGAAGATGCGCAAGACACCCGACGGCCCGGGCTGGATGCGTTATTCCATTCGCCAGCAGAAGCTGCACCCCGAAGTCGTCACCGATTCCTATCTGCACTCCATGATGATGGCCATCATCGTGGCGGCGCATGAATCCACTTCATTCGCTTCGGCCAATGCGATTAAGCTGCTGCTGGAGCATCCCGATGACTGGCGCGACCTGTGCGCGAACCCGGAACTGATTTCCCCTGCCGTGGAAGAATGTCTGCGTCACAGCGGTTCCATCGCTTCATGGCGCCGCCGCGCCACACGCGACGTTGAGATCGAGGGCGTGAAAATTCCTGCCGGCGGGCGTCTGCTGCTGGTGGTGAACTCCGGCAACCACGATCATCGTCATTTCAGCGATCCAGACTTGTTCGATATCCGCCGCGACAACTCGGTTGATCATCTGACCTTCGGCTTCGGCGCACACCAGTGCCTGGGCAAGAACATCGGGCGCATGGAAATGCAGATCATCGTCGGTGAACTCAGCCGCCGCCTCCCGCACATGAAGCTGGCGGAGCAGGAGTTCGAATACGTGCACAACCTCGCCTTCCGCGGCCCGCGCGCGCTGGTGGTGGAATGGGACCCTGCCCAGAACCCCGAGCGTCGCGACCCGGCGGTCCGTCAGTGGCAGCAGGAGGTCCGCCTGGGCGCGCCGCTCGCCAAGAACGTGATCCGCAATCTTCAGGTCGAGAGCGTGCGTGAAGTGGCGCACGACACCGTGCTGCTGCGTCTCAAATCACAACACGGCTCTGCGCTTCCTCAGTGGACGCCGGGCGCACATATCGACATCGAATGTGGTTCGGGCGACCTGGCACGCCAATACTCGCTGTGCGGCGATCCGGCCGACCGCAGCGCCTGGGAGGTGGCGGTGCTGAAGGATCCGGCCAGCCGCGGCGGGTCCGCCTGGATTCATACACAGGTCAAGCCCGGCGCGGTCCTGCGCGTTCGCGGCCCCCGCAATCACTTCCGCCTGGATGAAACCCACGCGGGTCGCTATGTGTTCGTGGCGGGCGGCATCGGCATTACCCCCGTGATGACCATGGCGCGTCGGGCGCGTGAACTCGGGCTCGATTACGAATTCCATTACAGCTGCCGTACCCGCGACTGGATGGCCTTTGCGGACGAACTGGCAGCCCTGCATGGTGACCGCCTGAATCTGCATATCAGCGATGAAGGGCGCCGCAATGACTTTGCGGCGCTGGCCGGCCGCTTCGTGGGTACGCCCGTTCAAATCTATGCCTGCGGCCCGTCGCGCATGCTCGACGCCCTGCAAGCTGCGGTGAACGAGGCCGGACTGGCAGATGATGCGTTGCATGTCGAGCACTTCAGCAATGATCGGCCCAAGCTCGACCCCAGCAAGGAACAACCCTTTGAAGTTGAGCTTCGCAATTCCGGCCTGACGCTCACCGTAAGCAACGAGGCCACCCTGCTCGATACGCTGCGCGCCAAGAATATCGACGTGCAGAGCGACTGCGAGGAAGGACTTTGTGGCATTTGCGAAGTGCCGGTTGTGTCAGGTGATGTGGATCACCGTGACAGCATTCTGAGCCCCGCCGAGCGTAGGGAAAACAAGCGCATGATGGCGTGCTGTTCGCGCGCCAGGGCGGGCGGCAAGGTGGTGCTCGACCTGTAAGAAGGCTTGCAGGTTCTTTGAGCGCTTTAGTCGCCGAGAAGGAGGAGGGCCCTCAGGGGCCCTCTGTCCCCAGACTCATGAATTTGTACAGGCCGCTCACCCACGAGGCGGCGGGCAAGCCCAGCGCTTCAGCGATCTGGTCGGCGCGCTCATACAGATCTTCGAAGTCGATCGACGGCGCGCGTTTGAATGCGATCGCCACGATGTTGCCGTCGTGGACTTCCGGCAGCCAGGCCACCGCTTCGAACGCCGTTTCCATCATGCGGATGTGTTCCAGGTGTTCTGGCCAATCGCAATATAGATTGACGGTCATGAGGCCGTCGGGCGTCAGGCAGCGGGCGCAGGCTGCGTAGAAAGCCTCGGAGCTCAGCGCAGGGCTGCGCGCGCGGGCGTCGTACAGGTCTATCTGCAACACGTCGATGCTGCGCCGGCGAGCCGGGTTGGCCACATATTCACCTGCATCCATGCACAGCACGGTGAGCCGATCGTCGTCGGCTGGCAGGGCAAATGATTCGCGACACGTATCGATGACCTCTTGCTCGCGCTCGACAGCAGTGACGCGCGCCGGCGCAAGGTAATGATGGCGGTACTTCGTGAGAGAGGCGGCACCCAAGCCCAACTGCACGATATGCCCGGCCTGCCGTTGAAACAGCAGCCACGACATCATCTGCTGAACGTATTCCAGTTCAATTTCGTAGGGTTTCGCCAGGCGCATTACGCCTTGAACGGCGGGCGTACCAAAATGCAGGCTGCGCAGCCCGTTGCCTTCCAGTATGGTGATCATCGCGGAATTGTCGCATGTGCGGGCCGGCAGCTCTGGCGGTATGATGCATCGCACTCAAGAATCCGGAGACAACGTGCATTTCATTTTTCGAGGCAATGAGCTGCTTCTGCGCGATGACGGCGCAGGCATCCCGCAAGACGATGTATTGAATGCAATCGGTCTTGCCCCCGATGCCATGCAGCCTGTGTGGCTGACGCCGCAATGCGAACATGGCTGTGTGCACGTGGCACCAGAGGTCGAAGCGCCGCCCGGCTACGCATTTCACAAACTACGTGCGGTGCTGGCGGGGCTGGGCGCACACGGCAGTCTGGCTAGCCGCGCCTTTCAGGTGTCCGAATGGGTGCGAACCCATCGGTATTGCGGCGTGTGCGCCACCCCCATGCGTCAGTCTCAGTCCGAGCTGTGCTTTCATTGCCCGTCTTGTGGTTTTGCAGCCTACCCGCGCGTGTCGCCGGCGATGATGGTGCTGATCAAGCGCAAGAACGAAGTTCTGCTCGCGCGCCACGCCACCTATGCCACGGCGCGCTATACGGCGCTGGCGGGTTTTGTCGAGGCGGGCGAGAACATCGAAGAAGCCATTCATCGCGAAGTACGTGAAGAGGTTGGTCTGGAGGTGACCGATCTGCGCTACTTTGGCAGCCAGTCGTGGCCCTTTCCTCATTCACTCATGATTGCCTACACCGCCGAATATGCGGGTGGCGAACTGCGACTTCAGCAGGATGAGCTCGACGACGCAGGCTGGTTCGGCCCGGGCGACCCGCTGCCCGACATTCCCTCGGAAGAGTCGATTGCCGGTCGGCTGATTCGTGCCAATCTCCCCGGTGACTGACGCGGGGTAGCCCACCATGCCAGCGGCAATGTTGACCGCTACTGTTTGAAAACGGGACATGATTCACTCCTTGGATCTTGAGAGAATTCTAGGAAGATCCAATCAATAAATAAAATTGATTTTTTTGAGCGAATAGATAGTTTTTGGCGATGAAGAGATGCGGCGGTCGCGGAAAGGAACAAGGGCTTACAGCGAGATCACTGTAAGCCCTTGAGAATCGGTGGTCGGGGCGGCGGGATTCGAACTCGCGACCCTCTGGTCCCAAACCAGATGCGCTACCAGGCTGCGCTACGCCCCGACAAGCGCGTAACTATACCACAGCCGAAAGGCACGTCAGGCGGCCGCGGACGATGATTCCAATTCGGAGGTGTCTGCGCGCTCGACAAACACCTTCGCGATGCGTCGCCCCTCGAGTTGCAGCACGCGGAAGCACAGTTCGTACTGGCCATGACGCATGGTGAAGGTCTCGCCCACTCCGGGCAGCCTGCCCAGTTGCTGCAGCAGGAAGCCCGCCACCGTACTG
>JAEZGR010000088.1 GCA_023437255.1 Pseudomonadota bacterium
GCTCGGTGCGCCTGAACAAGGAACCGATCATCGAGTACATCAACAGCAACATCGTGATGCTCAAGTGGATGATCGCCAACGGCTACGAAGACGAACGCTCGATCGCCCGCCGTATCAAGGCCATGGAAGCCTGGCTGGCTGATCCGCAACTGCTCGAGCCCGATGCCGACGCCGATTACGCGGCAGTCATCGAGATCGACATGAACGAGATCATCGAGCCGATCCTGGCTTGCCCGAACGACCCCGACGACGTCAAGACGCTGTCTGACGTGGCCGGCGCTCAGATCGACGAAGTCTTCATCGGCAGCTGCATGACCAACATCGGCCACTTCCGCGCAGCTTCGAAGCTGCTGGAAGGCAAGCGCGATATTCCGGTCAAGCTGTGGGTGGCGCCGCCCACCAAGATGGATGCCCAGCAGCTCACCGAAGAAGGCCACTACGGCGTCTTCGGCACCGCCGGCGCCCGTACCGAAATGCCGGGCTGCTCGCTGTGCATGGGCAACCAGGCACAGGTTCGCGAAGGTGCAACGGTCATGTCGACCAGCACCCGCAACTTCCCGAACCGCCTCGGTCGCAACACCAACGTGTACCTGGGTTCCGCCGAACTGGCCGCCATCTGCTCGCGTCTGGGTCGCATCCCCACCCGTGCCGAATACATGGAGCACATCGGGGTGATCAACGAAAGCAGCAACGAGATCTACCAGTACCTGAACTTCGATCAGATCGAAGAGTACCGCGAGATCGCTGATTCGGTCGGCGTCTGAAGCCGCGCCGGGCCACGCGCCGTGAAGACGCGCGGCCCGATCAGGCTTTTAAGGGTTCCCTGTGTGGGAACCCTTTTTTATGGGCCCTGCCCCAGGATTCGGTATTTTCACGCCATGAAGGGGATCCGGGCGCCGGGTTACACTAGAGGTTGCGGGCCGACTTCCGGCCCGGCAAGGTATAAGGTTCCACTCTCAGGTATGTCCGACTCCCCTGCTATCCGCCTGACTCGCGACGCCAAGCGCCTCATTGCGCTCGGCCAGGCCCTGGCCCGTTCCGGCAGCCGCCTCGAAGACGTCTATTGGGAAGACGAGCTTGCCCGCCTCATCTCCAAGATTCTGGGCGGAAAAAAGTCCAGAACGCTCGAAAACGTCCTGGACTTCCTCGTGAACGACGACGTCAGCGTCTACGAGATCCTCGTCGAACAGGCAGAAACCTGCTCCGAGTCCGTCAGCCTGACCCACCAGGGCCAGGACTACGATATCTTGCTCGTATCCGCTCCCATCGTGGCCTGGACCCGCTACCGCCTCCCGGAAGGGCGGCTGACCCCATCGCAGCAGCAGGGCCTGCGGGCAGCAATGGCCGACACCATCGCGGCCGAGGGCGCCCACATAGCCATGTTGCCGCACCTGGTCACGTTCGACCAAATGCCGCAAAGCTTCCAGGAAACACGCCTCTGGGCGCAACGCCTGGGAGCGCTTGCAATCGGCAGCTCCACCGAGCCCTGCCCGGTGAACGAACCCACTGACACCGAAGGCATGCTTGCCGACGCGCGCTTCGCGATGGCCGCCATTGCGGTGCCCAAGGGGCAGCCTCTGTTCCGCTGGCAGAACCCCGACAGCTCCGCCATCGAGGCTCGCAATCAGGCCGAGGCCACCTGGTCCGAACAGGTCAACACGTTGCTTGGCTCGCTGTTCACCGGTTGCCAGATCCAGGTATTGCTGCCCGACGCCTACTACACCACCAACCGCGAAGCCGATCGCCGCATCCGCCCCATGGCCTTGCGTGCGGCCGTCACCTGGCTGCAAACCGCTGTCGACCTGCCCGGCCCCGAACTGCGTGCCGCCATCATCGCCGTGGGCAACACGGGTGTCGAAGAATTCCGCGTGGGCTTTTCGCCGCGCGCCAGCAACGACGTCATCTACGGCTGCGTCTGGCCGGTGCTCAGCAAAGAAGAAGCCATCATCGATGGCATCGAAACCAACCAGGTCGACGTGCCCGAAACCATCACAGCCTTGCTCAAAGAGCTGGGCGTGGCCGAAGTGCGCAGGCTGCCGGGCATTCAGCCGCCCGAATACTGCGACGATTGCGGCGCACCCTTCTTCCCCAACGCACTGGGCGAGATGATGCACCCTGAACTGCCCGACGAAACCGACATGGAGCCGGTGCATTTCCACTGACCGGGCCGACTCGTATTGGCACCTTCCTTCGACATTTTTTGCAGGGTCGTCGACAACTACGGCGACATCGGCGTGTGCTGGCGACTGGCGCGCCGCCTGTCGGCTGCCGGCGCGGGCATGCCGGTACGGCTTTGGGTCGACGACCTGGCCGCGTTCGCACGCATCGCGCCACACGTAGACCCAAATCGGGCGGCGCAGACCGTGCAGGGCGTCGACGTCCGCCATTGGGCGGGCGCAGCAGCCGCGCAACCCGCCCAAGTGGTGATCGAGGCCTTTGCCTGCACCCCTCCCACCCCCTACCTGCATCGCCTCACCGCTCGCCAGGTATGGATCAATCTCGAGTATCTAAGTGCCGAGGAATGGGTTGAATCGTGCCATGGCCTGCCGTCGCTGCAGCCGGGCGGGTTACGCAAATTCTTTTTCTTTCCCGGCTTCAGTTCAGGAACCGGCGGGCTGCTGCGCGAGCCCGACCTGATCGCGCGCCGTGACGCCTGGCAGGCCGACCCCGCCGCCCGGCTGGCGCTGCTGGATACCCTGGGCGTCGAGGCTGACTGGCTTGAGCGCCTGCGCAAGGGCGCACGACTCGTATACGTGTTCTGCTACCCCGATGCGCCGCTCGCCGGCCTGATGAACGCACTGGCCGAACTGCCGGACGAGAGTCTGGTCCTGATGCCCGAGGGCACGGGGGCCGACGTCGGCCGGGCCCTCCCGCGCCATCCCGGCGTTCATGTGCACGCTCACCGGTTTGTCGACCAGCCCACCTTCGACACCCTGCTTTGGAGTGCCGACCTCAATTTCGTGCGTGGCGAGGATTCCCTGGTACGCGCGCTATGGGCCGGGCGGCCCATGGTCTGGCAGGCCTATCGTCAGGAATCCAGCCTGCACTTGCAGAAGCTTGATGCCTGGCTGGAACGCACCCCTTTCAGCACACAGGTTCGTGCTCTGATGCACGGCTGGAACGTGGGCGATGACGCTCGGATCACGGCCTTGCTGCCTCAGTTACTGCAGCCGGATGCCATGCGTGAATGGGCTCAGACAGCGCAAACCTATTGCACCGGGTTGCAGGCGCTACCGGAGCTCGCCGACAGCCTGGGCGCATTCTGCGCAGAACATGCCTAATCACGCTAAAATATATGGCTTTTCAAGTCCTTGCTCCGGCTTTCCATGGGAAGCACACGCATTCCCCTCATGCATGTTCTGGCGGAGCAGTCAAATCCCGGAGTGAACGAAGTTTATGAAAACCGCACAGGAACTGCGCGTGGGCAACGTTGTGATGGTCGGCAGCGACCCCCTCGTTGTCCAAAAGACTGAATACAACAAGTCCGGCCGGAACGCCGCCGTCTGCAAACTCAAGTTCAAGAACCTGCTCACCGGCTCGGCGAGCGAGTCCGTGTACAAGGCCGACGAAAAATTCGAAGTGGTGATGCTCGATCGCAAGGAGTGCACCTACTCGTACTACGCTGACCCCATGTACGTCTTCATGGACGAAGAGTACAACCAGTACGAAGTCGAAGCCGAGAACATGGGCGACGCCCTGAACTACCTCGAAGAAGGCATGGCTGTTGAAGTGGTGTTCTACGACGGCCGCGCGATCTCGGTCGACCTGCCCACCACTGTCGTGCGCACCATCGAATATACCGAGCCGGCCG
This sequence comes from Pseudomonadota bacterium, assembly GCA_023437255.1. Classification (GTDB taxonomy): domain Bacteria; phylum Pseudomonadota; class Gammaproteobacteria; order Burkholderiales; family Burkholderiaceae_B; genus Yanghanlia. Next base: position 3,812 of record JAEZGR010000088.1, read on the forward strand.
TCAAGGGCGACACCTCGGGCAAGGTCATGAAGCCGGCCAAGCTCAGCACCGGTTTCGAGATCGCCGTCCCGCTGTTCTGCAACATCGGCGACAAGATCGAAATCGACACGCGCACGGGCGAATACCGCAGCCGCTCGATGTAAGTCGAGTCGCTGCAATGGCACTAGCATGCCGTTGCAGCCCACGCAAAATCGCCCGCTCGCGCGGGCGATTTTCTTTTGATTGACCGTACTT
>JAEZGR010000183.1 GCA_023437255.1 Pseudomonadota bacterium
CAACCCGACGCTCGAACGCACGTGGTTCGGCAGCGTCATGGAGATCGTGAACGCCATCACCATGCTGTCGATCATTCTGACGGGCGCCGCGTTGATTCGTGAGCGCGAACACGGCACCATCGAGCACCAGCTCGTGATGCCGGTCACCCCCGCGCAGATCATGATTGCCAAGGTCTGGTCGATGGGGCTGGTGGTCATTCTGGCCACGGCGACTTCGATGACGCTGGTGGTTCGAGGCGCCCTGGGCGTGCCGATCGAGGGTTCACTCTCGCTATTCTTTGCGGGTGTCGCGTTGTCGCTGTTCGCCACGACATCAATGGGCATATTTATGGCCACCGTGGCGCGCAGCATGCCGCAGTTCGGGCTGTTGCTGGTGCTCACGCTGCTGCCGCTGCAAATGCTTTCGGGCGGCACGACACCCCGTGAAAGCATGCCCGACCTGGTTCAATTCATCATGCTGGCAGCACCCACCACACATTTCGTGAGCCTCAGCCAGGCGATCTTATACCGCGGCGCGGGCATGGAAGCCGTATGGCCCTCATTCCTGGCACTCTTTCTGATAGGCTCGCTGCTGTTCGCCTTCTCGCTGCGCCGTTTCAGGAAAACACTGGCGCGAATGGCGTAAGCGCCGGCACCCGACACTGGCCTCAGGCCGTAAGTACGCGCCGCATGCCCACGTGGTCAATCCCGGCATCCTTGAATACGGGGCCCTCGGCCACGAAGCCCTGCCTCGCGTAGAAGTCGCGCGCGTGGATCTGCGCGGCGAGTGCCACTTGAAGGTGACCGCGCCGCCTCGCCTCGTCGACCAATGCGCCGAGCAACAGGGCTCCTACCCCTTTCCCACGGAATTCCTTGCGCACCGCCATGCGGCCAATGTGACCATCGGGAAGGAGGCGACCGGTGGCCGCTGCCCGACCGTCGGGTGCATACACCAGCGCGTGTGTGCAGACCGCATCACGCTCGTCCATTTCTTCTTCCACAGGAACCTGCTGCTCCTGTACGAACACTTCGTGGCGAATTGCGGCGGCCGCCTCGGCGTGCTCTTGCCAACTGCCCAGAACGACTCGATAGCCGTCGAGATTGGTCTTTTGATTGCTCATTTCGGGCACTCCTGTCTCTCCTGCAATCATACCGCGCGAGGCCTGGGGAGCCTGTAGGACCTTGGGCTTAGTAAGTTGAGCGGAGATCAGGGATAACCCCGATTTTTGCGAACGCGACTGGGGCTAAACTGGACTTGCCATCAGGAGATGGTGAGCCGCTCAGGCGGCTCCATGTGCACTACTCGGTAGTGCCCACTGCCGCAACGGCAGTAAGGCCCCGCCCCCACTTGGCGGGGCCTTCCTATTTGGCGGGGCCTTACTTATTTCGGGCCGTCTTACTTATTTGAGGCCGCGTTTCTGGATCCGAGCCGGGTTGCCTGTCACCAGGGTGTCGGGTGGCACATCACGAGTGACCACCGCTCCGGCGCCCACCACACTGTTGCGCCCAATGGTGACCCCAGGCAGCACGATTGCGCCCCCGCCGATCCACACGTTATCTTCAATGACTATCGGCCGCCCTCCTTCCCACCCTGCCCTGCGCGCCTCGGCTTCGAGCGGATGGGTAGGAGGCAGGAGTTGCACGTTGGGTCCAATGCGAACGTCTTCCGCAATTCGTATGGGTGCCACATCGAGCGCCACGAGGCCATAGTTCACAAAGCTGCGGGCGCCGATCGTGATGTATCGGCCGTAATCCACATAGATGGGCGGTCGGACCACGACGCCTTCGCCCACATACCCCAGCAGCTCGCGCAATACGCCCTGAGCCTGCACGGGACTGACAGCGAACAGGTCGGCATATCGTTGGGCCAGCAAATGAGCGTCGCGCAATTCCGCAATCAGTGCGTCGTCGACCCGGTACGGATCGCCGTCCAGCATGCGTTGCTTCTGACTGCGGTTGTCGTCTGAACTCTGTGACTGAGCGGCCGCCTCAGGCACGATGCGATTGGATGAGTCATGCTGCATGCTTGGCTCCCGAACGATCACGCTCCCTTCCGGCCACTTTAACAGGTTAATATCCTCTACTTCGTTTGCAGTGCATCATCCCCCCGTCAAGACTCACACCCCGACCAGTTCCCCCATGCGCACACTTTATGTCGGCGCGTTCATCGTGTTGCTGGCGCTTGGTGTACGTGCGACCTTCGGTCTGTTCATGACCGTCATGGGTGTGGACATGGGCTGGGGGCGCGATGTGTTTTCACTCGCCTTCGCCATCCAGAACTTGGTGTGGGGCGCGGGTACCATCTTCATGGGCATTCTCGCCGATCGATACGGCTCGGGCCGGACCATCGCGCTGGGTGCTGCACTATATGCACTGGGCCTGATCGGCATGCGCTTCGCGAGCAGCGAACTGTCCTTGTACATGACGGCGGGTGTGTTGGTCGGCCTCGGTCAGGCCGGCACAACGTTCCCCGTCATTCTGCCCGTCGTAGCGCGCGCCGTGCCACCCGCATTCCGTAGCACCGCAATGGGCATCGCCGCCGCAGGGGGCTCAATGGGCCAGTTCGCGGTGGTTCCCGCAGGGCAGCTGCTCATCTCGAATCTCGACTGGGCAGGCGCCCTGTGGGTGCTTTCAATATTCGTCGCAATGGGCATTCCGTTGGCGAGCTTTCTTACGGGGCGGCCAGCCGAGTCCCGTAACGAGCATTCGTTGAGCAGCGCGATTAAACAAGCCTTGGGCCACAAATCGTTCCACTTCCTGTTCTGGAGTTACGCGGTCTGCGGCTTTCATACCGCCTTCATCACGCTGCATCTTCCTGCATATCTGCTCGACGGTGGGCTCTCGGCAGGGCAAGGGGCGACCGCGCTGGCGCTGATCGGTCTGTTCAACATTCCGGGCTGCTATTACGCGGGCAAACTGGGCGAGCGCCACAGCAAGAAGCTGCTGTTGGCCTGGGTATACTTTCTGCGCGCGTTCGGCATCATTTTTCTGATTGCCATGCCGCCTTCAGCGATGGTTGCTTATATTTTCGCCGCATGGATGGGTGTCTTCTGGCTGGGCACGGTTCCGCTTACCCAGGGGTTGATCGGGCAGATCTACGGGCTGCGCTATGCCGCCACGCTCTCGGGCATCGCCTTTTTAGGGCACCAGATCGGCAGCTTCATCGGCGTTTCGCTGGGTGGCTATGCCTACCAGGCCACAGGAAGCTATACACTGGTGTGGTGGGCCGGTATTGTGCTGGCGGTAGTTGCTGCGGTGCTTTGCCTGCCGGTCAAAGAACAAACGCTCGCACAACCGTCCTCGGCCTGATCCATCTGCTCTCGCGGCCGGAGAACCGACATGCTGGAAAGCTCTCGTTCAGACAATCAGACACCCCCTCGCCTGAGCGCCGCCACACGCGTCGTTGTGCTTGCCGCCATCGCCTTGGTGCTCGGGGTCGCGTTCATGGGTTATTTGTCGCCCGACATGAAGCTTCAGTGGGAAAACCTGATGGCGCTCTGTGGTTTCTGACGGCTGCGATGTAGCCTCACTAACCGATGACGGCGCGATTATGCAGGGTCGAATCGAGCTCGCTCACGCACACATATCG
>JAEZGR010000213.1 GCA_023437255.1 Pseudomonadota bacterium
GGTCAAGGCCGTGCTGGAGGCATTGCCGGCTTCCTCGCACCCGATGGATGTGATGCGCTCGGGCGTGTCCGCGCTCGGCTGCGTGCTGCCGGAGAAGGATGACCACAACACGCCGGGCGCGCGCGACATCGCCGATCGCCTGATGGCTTGCCTGGGCCCTGCGCTGCTGTACTGGTACCACTACAGCCATAATGGCCGCATGATCGACGTCGAAACCGACGACGACTCCATCGGCGGCAACTTCCTGCGCCTGCTGCATGGCGAAGAAGCCCCCGAAGAATGGGTCAAGGCGATGCACGTCTCGCTGATCCTTTACGCAGAGCACGAATTCAACGCGTCCACGTTCACCAGCCGCGTCATCGCCGGCACGGGTTCCGACATGTACTCGGCCGTAGCCGGTGCCATCGGTGCGCTGCGTGGTCCCAAGCACGGCGGTGCCAACGAAGTGGCCTTCGAAGTCCAGAAGCGCTACGAGGCCCCCGACGAAGCCGAGGCCGACATCCGTCGCCGCGTGGAAAACAAGGAAGTGATCATCGGCTTCGGCCACCCGGTCTACACCGTTTCCGACCCGCGCAACAAGGTCATCAAGGAAGTCGCCCGCGAGCTGTCCGTCTCGGCCGGCAACACCAAGATGTTCGACATCGCCGAGCGTCTGGAAACCGTGATGTGGGACGTCAAGAAGTTGTTCCCCAACCTCGACTGGTTCTCCGCCGTCTCGTACCACATGATGGGTGTACCCACCGCCATGTTCACCCCGCTGTTCGTCATCGCACGCACGGCCGGCTGGGCTGCCCACATCATCGAGCAGCGTGTCGACAACAAGATCATCCGCCCGACCGCCAACTACGTCGGCCCGGAAGATCAGAAGTTCGTTCCCATCGATGAGCGCTGAGTCAACGCAATGAATACCGCCTATCGCAAACCACTGCCGGGCACCAACCTCGATTACTTCGACACGCGTGAGGCGGTCGAGGCAATCGCGCCCGGCGCGTACGACACCCTGCCGTACACCTCGCGCGTCCATGCCGAGAACCTGGTTCGACGCTGTGACCCCGAGATCCTCACCGAGTCGCTCAAGCAGCTGATCGAGCGCCGTCGCGACCGCGATTTCCCGTGGTACCCGGCCCGCGTGGTCTGCCACGACATTCTCGGTCAGACCGCGCTGGTCGACCTGGCAGGTCTGCGTGACGCCATTGCCGCCAAGGGCGGCGATCCGGCGCTGGTGAACCCGGTCGTGCCCCCCCCGCTGATCGTTGACCACTCGCTGGCCGTGGAGCACGCCGGCTTCGAAAAAGACGCGTTCGAGAAGAATCGTGCGATCGAAGACCGCCGCAACGATGACCGCTTCCATTTCATCAACTGGACCAAGAAGGCGTTCCGCAACGTCGACGTGATCCCGCCGGGCAACGGCATCATGCACCAGATCAATCTGGAACGCATGTCGCCCGTCATCCATGCCATCGACGGCGTGGCCTTCCCCGACACGCTCGTAGGCACGGACAGCCATACGCCGCACGTCGACGCCCTGGGCGTGATCGCCATCGGTGTGGGGGGTCTCGAAGCCGAGAGCGTCATGCTGGGCCGTGCATCGTGGATGCGCCTGCCCGACATCGTGGGTGTCGAGCTGACCGGTCGACTTGCCCCAGGCACCACCGCCACCGACCTGGTTCTGGCGCTCACCGAGTTCCTGCGCAATGCCAAGGTCGTGTCGAGCTACCTCGAGTTCTTCGGCGAGGGTGTGCCGAGCCTGACGTTGGGCGACCGAGCCACCATCTCGAACATGACGCCGGAATATGGCGCCACGGCGGCGATGTTCTACATCGACCAGCAGACCATCGACTACCTGCGCCTCACGGGTCGCGACGACGAACAGGTCAAGCTCGTGGAAACCTACGCCCGTACAGCCGGCCTGTGGGCCGACTCGCTGGCCAAGGCCCAGTACGAGCGCGTCCTGCGCTTCGACCTGTCTTCGGTCACGCGCAACATTGCCGGCCCCTCGAATCCGCATCGCCGCGTCGCAACGAGCGAGCTCGGGCAGCACGGCATCACCGGCGAAGTGCAGGAAGATCCCGGCCTCATGCCAGACGGCGCCGTGATCATTGCGGCCATCACCAGCTGCACCAACACCAGCAATCCGCGCAACGTGATTGCTGCCGGCCTGCTGGCACGCAATGCCAATGCGCGCGGCCTGGTTCGCAAGCCCTGGGTCAAGACCTCGCTCGCGCCCGGTTCCAAGGCCGTGCAGCTGTATCTCGAAGAAGCCGGTCTGCTGCCGGAACTCGAGCAGCTGGGATTCGGCATCGTGGGCTTTGCCTGCACCACCTGTAACGGCATGAGCGGCGCGCTCGATCCTCGAATTCAGCAAGAGATCATCGACCGCGACCTCTATGCCACGGCGGTGCTTTCCGGCAACCGCAACTTCGACGGCCGCATTCACCCCTACGCGAAACAGGCTTTCCTGGCCTCGCCGCCGCTGGTGGTGGCTTACGCCATTGCCGGCACGATCCGTTTCGACATCGAAAAGGACGTACTCGGTCACGACGCCCAGGGTCGCCCGGTCACACTGAAGGACATCTGGCCCAGCGACGAAGAGATCGACGCCCTGGTCGCTTCAAGCGTCAAGCCCGAACACTTCCGCAAGGTGTACGAGCCGATGTTTGCCGCCAGCGTGGTCAGCGGCGAGAAGGTCTCTCCGCTGTACGAATGGCGCCCGCAGAGCACCTATATCCGCCGTCCGCCGTACTGGGAAGGCGCGCTCGCAGGCGAACGCTCGCTCAAGGGCATGCGACCGTTGGCCATTCTGGGTGACAACATCACCACCGACCACCTGTCCCCCTCAAACGCGATCCTGCCCGACAGTGCGGCGGGCGAATACCTCGCCAAGATGGGTCTCCCGGAAGAGGACTTCAACTCTTACGCCACTCACCGGGGCGACCACCTGACGGCACAACGCGCCACCTTCGCCAACCCGAAGCTCATCAACGAGATGGCGGTGGTCGACGGCAAGGTCAAGCAGGGCTCGCTGGCCCGGCTCGAACCCGAAGGCAAGGTCATGCGCATGTGGGAGACCATCGAAACCTACATGGAACGTGGCCAGCCCCTGATCATCGTGGCGGGTGCCGACTACGGTCAGGGCTCTTCGCGTGACTGGGCTGCCAAGGGCGTGCGCCTGGCGGGCGTGGAAGCGATCGTGGCCGAAGGCTTCGAGCGCATTCACCGGACCAACCTGGTGGGCATGGGCGTTCTGCCCCTGGAATTCCTGCCCGGCACGAACCGCAAGACGCTCGCGCTCGACGGTACCGAGACCTACGACGTGATCGGCGAACGCAAACCGCGCGCCACCCTCACTCTCGTCATTCACCGCCGCAACGGTGATCGGGTCGAGGTGCCGGTGACCTGTCGCCTCGACACGGCCGAAGAAGTCTCGATCTACGAAGCCGGCGGCGTGCTGCAGCGCTTCGCTCAGGACTTCCTGGAAGCCGCGGGCGGCACCGGGCAATGAGCGCCACGCAGGCATAAGGAAACAGGAACATGACGTTCGCACCTCAAGTGAAGATTCCCGCCATCTATATGCGCGGCGGGACGAGCAAGGGGGTCTTCTTCCGCCTGGAAGACCTGCCTCCTGTGGCTCAGCAACCGGGGCAGGCCCGTGACGCGCTGCTCATGCGCGTGATCGGCAGCCCCGACCCTTACGGCAAGCACACCGATGGCATGGGCGGCGCCACCTCCAGCACCAGCAAGGTGGTGATCCTCTCACGCAGCAGCCAGCCCGATCACGACATCGATTACCTGTTCGGGCAGGTATCCATCGACACGGCCTTCGTCGACTGGAGCGGCAACTGCGGCAACCTGTCGGCGGCCGTAGGGCCCTGCGCGATCGCCATGGGCCTGATCGACGCCGAACGCATCCCGGCCAACGGCACCGTTACGGTACGCATCTGGCAAGCCAACATTGGCAAGACCATTGTGGCCCAGGTGCCCATCACCAACGGTGAAGTCCAGGAGACGGGCGACTTCGAACTCGACGGCGTGACCTTTCCTGCCGCCGAGATTCCCGTGGAGTTCATGGACCCCGCTGCCGACGACGACGATGGCGGCGGCGCCCTGTTCCCCACGGGTAACGTGGTCGACACGCTCGACGTTCCGGGCGTGGGGCAGTTCCAGGCCACGCTCATCAATGCGGGCATTCCCACCATCTTCTTGAATGCCGCTCACATCGGTTACACGGGCACCGAGCTGCAGGAAGATATCAACGGGGATGCGAAAGCGCTCGAGCGATTCGAAACGATCCGTGGGGGGCGCGCCGGGGGGGGGGGGGGGGGG
>JAEZGR010000257.1 GCA_023437255.1 Pseudomonadota bacterium
GGGCTGGATTCTGAGGCGCGGGACCCCATTGTAAGTGATAGGTAAAGTGCCCTGGCAAGGGTCGCCGTGGTCGGAAAAGGCTCAGGGTGCCCCAAATAAACTGGGGTACAATTCCCGGTCTTTTTCCATCGGCCAGTCCGTACTTTTTCTTCGCACCGGGGAAGGATCCCCTGGTAAATCAACTGCGGGGGGAATCATGACCGATATCGGTCGCCATGCGCATGTAGCTGCCGCGCAGGCCCAAATTCCAGTCCGTTCCTATTTCGACGCAGAACTTTTCGCGAAAGAACAGGAACTGATCTTCAAACAGTCGTCAGTATACGTTGGCCACGAGAAGATGGTGCCCGAACCTGGTGACTGGCGCACGCTCGCCCACGAGGGCGCGGGGCGCGTTCTGGTGCGAGAGCCGCAAGGCGTCTCGCTGATCTCGAACGTCTGCCGCCACCGTCAGGCGATCATGCTGGGCGGGCACGCCGGCGACGTCACCAACCCCGACACCTCCAGCGGCAACTTGCGTGACACGGGCGGCAATATAGTCTGCCCCATTCACCGCTGGACATACGATACGGGTGGCAAGCTCATCGGTGCGCCGGACTTCCCGCAGAACCCCTGCATGAATCTGCAACGCTTCCCGCTGCGTGATTGCCACGGCCTGCTGTTCGAAGGGCCACGCGACCCGGCCGCCGACATGCAGGCATTGTTCAGCACACCGGAATTCGATTTCTCGGATTACGTGCTGGACCACGTTGAATACCACCGCTGCAACTACAACTGGAAAACGTTCATCGAGGTGTACCTCGAGGACTACCACGTCGCGCCCTTTCACCCCGGCCTGGGTCACTTCGTGACCTGCGACGACCTGAAATGGGAGTTCTCCAACTGGTACAGCGCCCAGCGCGTGGGCGTCAATCAGGCCTTCGGCCAGCCGGGCAGCGACATTTACCGCGAATGGCACGAGCGGTTGCTGGAGTACCGCGGCGGCGAAGCACCCGAATTTGGTGCGGTGTGGGTCACCTACTTCCCCACGCACATGATCGAGCTATACCCGCACGTGCTGGTGCTGTCCACGTTGCATCCGATCAGCCCGCAAGAAACCATGAACGTGGTGGAGTTCTACTATCCGGAAGAGATCGCGGCGTTCGAGCGTGATTTCGTCAAGGCGCAGCAGGCCGCGTACATGGAAACGGCCGTCGAGGACGACGAGATCGCCGAACGCATGGATGCGGGGCGCCGGGCACTCATGCTGCGTGGTGCAGAGGAATACGGGCCCTACCAGTCACCCATGGAAGATGGCATGCAGCACTTTCATGAATGGTATCGTCGGCTGATGGGTGACAGCCTGGCTCCCTGAGCCATCGCGCCGGCAACAGCGCTGCATTCTGAGCCTTGCGCCGGCGCCACCCCCGCGCTTGCCGCTGCGCCACCCGGCCGTTTCCCCGAGTATCAGCAGAGTGAGAACGGGCTAAACGCGCCGACCACTCTCACCGGCCTCGACGGCATTCGATTCAACCGCCGTGGTCTGACCCTGCATGATGCGTGTCTCGCTGTAAGTGCGCCAGGTCGAAAGCAGGCCCGAGGCCACCACCAGCGCCATTCCACTCCAGGCCAGCCAATCCGGCATGTCGTCCCACAGGACCAGCGCGATCATCGCGGCAAACACGATGGTGGTGTACTGCAGCACGGCAGTGAGCAGCGCGGAACCCAGGCCGAAGGCACGGGTCAGGGCCAGCTGGCCGACAAGCCCGAACATGCCGACGCCCGTCAGGGTGAGCCACCCGGCCCACTCGACCATCGGCCAGCCGTCGTATGCCACGCCCGCGCCACCCGTAATGCACACGAAGGTGGAGAAGAACAATACGGTGCGCCATTCGGGCTCGCCAATACGCCCCAGAGACCGAATCTGCATCATGGCCATGGCGGCACAGGCCCCGGCCGCCAGACCCACGATCACCCCCAGCAGCTGATCATCACCGATACTGGGCCGCAGAATCGCCACGACCCCGGCAAATCCCAGCAGCACCGCCACGGTTCGGACGCCATCACGCTGCTTCCAGTCGCGCGCGAGCATCCAGATGGCGATGAACAGTGGAGACGTATAGTTCAGGCTGACGGCGGTGGCGAGGGGAAGAATGCTGATGGCGAAGAACCCAAGCCACATCGAGGTGACGCCGGTGACATTACGGGCGACATGCAGCCGCCAGCTCTTGGGGCGCAGAGAGCGGCGGGTAGACAGCGCCCAGAGCAGCAAAAGGAGCACGGAAGGCGCACCCCGGAACAGCACGATCTGGGGCAGGCTGGCGTGAAGGTCGGATGCCAGTTTGACACAGGCCCCCATGGCCGCAAACATGAGGCTGGCCAGAAGCATCCATAAAGACTGCATTTAATGTACCGAAAATCAGTAGAAACGAGCACCCGTGGAGGAGAGCCGATACTATACTCCCCAGCCGGGGCAGTTCGCCGCGTGCTTGCGCGAAACCAACGAATCTGCACCGGGGTGGTCTTTTCAAGCGCACCATCGCCCCCATATTCAAAGAAACATCTTGCTCGCAATCGGAGATTCTCCAGACCATGAAGCGCATCTTCCTGTTCCTTCTGACCAACTTCGCCGTGCTGCTCGTCCTGAGCGCTTCCATGAACGTGCTTGGGGTCGGTCGCTACCTGACTGCAAACGGCCTGGACCTTAACCAGTTGCTGATCTTCGCCGCCATCATCGGCTTTACCGGATCGTTCATCTCGCTGCTCATGAGCAAACCGATGGCAAAAATGAGCACGGGAGCGAAGGTGATCGACCCACAGCGCCCTGCCAATGCGCGTGAGGCCTGGCTGGTCGACACGGTGCATCAGCTCGCAGACCGTGCCGGCATCGGCCGCCCCGAAGTGGCCATCTACGAGGGTGCGCCCAACGCATTTGCCACGGGTGCCTTTCGCAACGACGCCCTGGTGGCCGTCTCGACGGGCCTGCTGCAATCCATGAGCGAAGAGGAAGTGGCCGCCGTGCTGGGCCATGAGGTCGCCCACATTGCCAACGGCGACATGGTCACACTCACGTTGATTCAGGGTGTGGTCAACACCTTCGTGATCTTCCTGTCGCGGGTGGTGGGGTATTTTGTCGACCGTGTGCTGCTCAAGAACGAGCGCGGCGTGGGTATCGGCTTTTACGCCTCGGCCTTCGTGTGTGAAATTGTCTTCGGCATTCTGGCCTCGATCATCGTGGCGTGGTTCTCGCGCCAGCGTGAGTATCGAGCCGACGCAGGTTCCGCAGCACTGCTCGGTTCACGCACGCCCATGATCAATGCGCTGGCACGCCTGGGTGGCCTGCAGCCCGGCGCCCTGCCCAAGAACTTTGAAGCGGCGGGCATCTCGGGCGGCAAGGCAATCAGTGCCCTGTTCGCCAGCCACCCACCGATCGAGTCCCGCATTCACGCGCTGCAGGCGCTGCAACGCGTGTAAGGCAAGCTCGGTCGCCCGCTCAGTCGAGCAGGCGATCGAACCACTCAACCGCCTTGGCCCAGGCGTCGCGCGCATCAGGCGCATGGTAGCTGGGGCGGTAATCGGCATAGAACGCGTGCCCCGATTCGGGGTAGACGTCGATACGTGAGGCCCGCGAGGCCTCATTGCCTTTTTGTAGCGCCTCTTGCATGCGGCGCACGTCTTCGAGCGGAATGCTCGAATCCTGACCCCCATACAAGCCGAGAACCGGGCCGTTCAACTGGCCGGCGACATCGATCGGATGCGCCTTCTGCGCAGGATTGTGCCCCGTGGTGAGCTTGCCGTACCAGGCCACGCCCGCCCTGCAGTTCGGGTTGTGGGCGGCATACAGCCACGTGATGCGCCCGCCCCAGCAGAAGCCGGTCACACCCACACGGCTCACGTCGCCGCCATTCTGGGCGGCCCACGCCACGCCGGCGTCGAGATCGGCCATCACCTGCTCGTCGGGCACTTTGGAAACGATATCCTGCAACAGTTCAGTGATGTCGGAATAACTGCCGGCGTCGCCCTGACGCTGATACAGCTCCAGACCCAGGGCCATGTAACCCTCGTGCGCGAGGCGCCGGCAAATATCTTTGATATGCTCGTGCAGCCCGAAGATTTCCTGCACGACCAGAATCAGAGGCGAGCGTTCGGCGGCAGCAGGCGCCGCGAAGTAGGCCGACATGACACCATCGCTGACCGGAACCTCAACCATGCCATGACGCAGGCCGTCGGTATTGGTTTGAATGGTGCTGCCGTTACTTCCGGTGATGTTCGAAAATGCCATGTTTCCTCCTTGTTATGATGCATTCGGCATGCGTTCGTCACCTTAATGTTCGCACATTCTGGCGTTAATGCGCCTGTTCCCAGTTGGCGCCCAGCCCCACCTCGGCCACAAGCGGCACGCTCAGTTCAGCCACCGCACACATGAGCCGCGGCAGGTTTGCGGCGACCACCTCGGCCTCGTCGGTAGGCACATCGAGCACGAGTTCATCGTGCACCTGCATGACCAGCCGCGACTGCAGCTGCTCGGCCGTGAGCCATTCATCGACGGCCACCATGGCCATCTTGATGAGATCGGCGGCCGTGCCCTGCACCGGGGCGTTGATGGCGGCGCGCTCGGCGGCGGCGCGGCGCGGGCCTTTGGCCCCACGCAAATCAGGCAGCCAGATGCGGCGCCCGAAGACGGTCTCGACATAGCCCTGGTCGGCAGCCTGCGCCCGGATGGTTTCCATGTAGCGCGCGACGCCGGGGTAGCGAGTGAAATAACGGTCGATATACGCCTTGGCCGCATCTCGCGTGATCCCCAGGTTGGATGCCAGCCCGAACTCCCCCATGCCGTAGATGAGGCCAAAGTTGATGGCCTTGGCCGCGCGACGCTGTTCCGATGTGACCTCGTCGAGCCCCACCCCGAACACCTCGGAGGCGGTGGCACGGTGGATATCGAGGTTGTCACGGAAGGCACCCCGAAGGTTGTCGTCGTTGGACATGTGTGCCATGACCCGCAATTCGATCTGGGAATAGTCGGCCGAGACGATGTGGCCATCGCTTGCGACAAACGCCGTGCGTACGCGCCGGCCTTCGGCGGTGCGAACGGGAATGTTCTGCAGGTTGGGATCGGAGGACGCCAGCCGCCCGGTGATCACCGCTGCCTGCGCGTACCGCGTGTGGATGCGCCCCGTGGTCGGGTTTATCATGCGCGGCAGCTTGTCGGTATAGGTGGACTTGAGCTTGGCCAGGCCCCGGTATTCAAGTATCAGTGCCGGCAGCGGGTAATCGAGTGCCAGGCGGCTGAGCACTTCTTCGTCGGTCGAGGGCACGCCGCTGGGAGTCTTGCGAATCACGGGCAGCTGCATGCGCTGAAACAGGATCTCGCCGAGCTGGCGCGGCGAATTCAGGTTGAAGGGTTGCCCGGCCAGCTCATACGCCTTGCGTTCGAGCTCCAGCATCTGCTGGCCCAGTTCGTGGCTTTGCATGGCCAGTACATGCGGATCGACCTTGACGCCGTTACGCTCAATGGTGGTCAGCACCTCGGAACAGCGTATTTCAAGCTGGTAGATGCGTTCAAGACCGCGCTCGGCGGCGATGCGCGGACGCAGAATTTGGTGCAGCTGCCAGGTGAAATCGGCGTCTTCACAGGCGTAGCGTGAGGCGTCTTCGATGGCGACTTCATCGAAGCAGATCTGCTTGGCGCCCTTGCCGCAGATGTCTTCGTACAGAACGCCCGTACGGCCCAGCCAGCGCTCGCCAAGTTCCTGCAGGTTGACCCTGCGATGCGACTCCAGCACATACGCCTGCAGCATGGTGTCTTCGGTGATGCCCGCCAGGCGTACGCCTTCGTTTGCCATGACGTGCGCGTCGTACTTGGCGTTGTGCAGCAGTTTGGGGGAATCGGCGCTTTCAAGCCAGGCACGCAGCCGTTCGATCACGAGCTCTCTGGGCAGCTGCTGCACGACGTCGGGGCCGCGGTGGGCCACCGGAACATAGCAGGCCACTCCACCCGCCGTGGCGAAAGACATCCCTACCAGCCGCGCCACCATGGGGTCCAGCGACGTGGTCTCGGTATCCATGGCGACCAGTTCGGCGCCCTGCAGGCGTGCCATCAGGCGATCGAGGCCGGCTTCGTCGAGGATGGTCTCGTATTCGGTGGGCGGTGGCGGCGGCGGTGCGGCCGCCACCCTGGCGTCTTGTTCGGGTACCCGTGCGTCGTCGCCGGTGAGTTCGCGCAGCCAGGTACGAAAGCCGTATTCTTCGAACAGCTTGATCAGGGTGTCGCGATCGGGCTCACGAGGCACCAGCGACTCAAGACCGCCATTGAAGTCGAGCTCGCAGTCGATCTTGATCGTGATGAGTTGGCGGGTAAGCGGGAAGGTGGGGATCGTGTTGCGCAGGTTTTCGCCCGCCACGCCCTTGATGCGATCGGCATTCTGAATCAGACCCTCGATCGAGCCGTACTCGGTCAGCCATTTGACCGCCGTTTTTGGGCCGACCTTGGGGACACCCGGGACGTTATCGACCGCATCGCCCACCAACATGAGATAATCAACGATCTGTGAGGGCGCGACACCGAATTTCTCGATTACGCCCTGTACGTCAAGGCGCTCTCCGTTCATGGTGTTCACCAGTTCCACGTGTTCGGTCACCAACTGCGCGATATCTTTGTCGCCCGTGGAAATGATGGTGTGAACGCCCTGGGCCTCAGCCTGGCAGGCCAGCGTGCCAATGATATCGTCGGCCTCGACGCCCGGAACTGCAATCACCTTCCAGCCCATCGCGGCCACCGCCTGGTGGATGGGCGCGATTTGTGCTGCAAGGTCTTCGGGCATTGAAGGCCGGTGTCCCTTGTACTCGGGGTAAAGCTCCTCACGAAAGGTCTTGCCGCGCGCATCGAATACGCACGCTGCGAAATCCGCCTTGTAATCGGATATCAGCCTCCGTAACATGGAGATGACCCCGTACAGCGCGCCGGTCGGCTCGCCCCTGGCATTTCGCAGGTCGGGCATGGCGTGATAGGCCCTGTACAAATAGCTGGACCCATCAACAAGCAACAAGGTTTTTTTCATGTCAAATCAAATCGTCCGATTACCGGCAGCGCAGCAGATTCCCCGGATTATGTCAGAGATGGAGGCCGCTGCGGAAACACTCCAGGAAATGGGCTGGGGCGTCAGCGTATTCGGCAGCGCGAGAATCCGGCCTGATTCTCCGTACTACCAACTGGCCGAAGCGCTTGGCGCCCGGCTGGCCAAAGCCGGCCTGACCGTCATTGCCGGCGGCGGCCCCGGCATCATGGAAGCCGCCAACAAAGGCGCCTATGAAGCGGGCGGGCACAGCATCGGCCTGAACATCTCGCTGCCGCGCGAGCCGCATAACAATCACTACCAGACTCACAGCCTGCAGTTCGATTACTTCTATTCGCGCAAGGCGACATTCGTCATGCACAGTGCGGCCTATATTGCCCTGCCGGGCGGTTTCGGCACGCTCGACGAACTGTTCGAGGTGGCTACGCTGGTGCAGACACGCAAGGTGCCGGCTGCGCCCATCATCCTGATCGGCAAGGAGTTCTGGGCCGGTCTCTTCGACTGGGTACGTAGCCAGCAGCTCGCCAACGGCCTCATCAGCCCGAGCGACCTTGATCTCTTCCTGATCACCGACGACCTAGACGAGGTGCTGCGGCATATCGGCACCCATTGCGCCGACTGCTTCAAGCGCCACGAAGAACCCACCCTGCCCATCGAGCGCGAAACCAACCCCGCTGGCGTGGATCAGTAACAAACGCGGCCACTGCAAAACACAACGGCTGCCGGCGCGACAACGCATCGGCAGCCGTTGATGCTTACACGGCGCTTCAGGCGGCGGAAGTTTCCCGCGCCATGCGACGGCGCTCGTGCTCCTGCAGATAACGCTTGCGCAGCCGGATCGAACGCGGCGTCACTTCGACCAGTTCATCGTCATCAATGAACTGCACGGCGTATTCCAGCGTCAGCGGAATGGGCGGCACGAGATCGATGTGCTCGTCCTTGCCGGAGGCGCGCACGTTGGTGAGCTTCTTCTCGCGAATCGGGTTCACGACCAGATCGTTGTCGCGGCTGTGAATGCCGATGATCATGCCTTCGTACAGCGGGTCCTGCGGCGACACGAACATGCGGCCGCGCTCCTGCAGCTTCCAGAGCGCATACGCCACGGCCTGACCGTCGTCCTGGCTGATCAGCACGCCATTGCGACGCTCGCCCAGCGAGCCTTCCTTGACGTCGTCGTATTCGTCGAAAATGTGGCTCATGAGGCCCGTGCCGCGGGTCAGGTTCAGGAAGTCGGACTGGAAGCCGATCAGACCGCGCGCCGGAATACGGTACTCGAGACGCGTACGACCACGGCCGTCTGCCACCATGTCGAGCAGCTCACCCTTGCGGCGGCCCAGCTCTTCCATCACCCCACCCTGGTGGCCGTCCTCGATATCGACGGTCAGCATCTCGTAGGGCTCTTTGCGCACACCGTCGATTTCCTTGAACATCACGCGCGGGCGCGACACGGCGAGCTCGTAGCCTTCGCGACGCATGTTCTCGATCAGGATCGTCAGATGCAGTTCGCCGCGACCACAGACCTCGAATACGGTGTCGTCGCCCGTATCGTTCACACGCAGCGCCACATTCGACTTCAGCTCCAGGTCCAGGCGTTCGCGCAGCTGACGGCTGGTGACGAACTTGCCCTCACGGCCTGCCAGCGGCGACGTGTTCACCATGAAATTCATGGTGAGGGTGGGTTCGTCGATGCGCAGCATGGGCAGCGGCTCCGGCTTGACCGGATCCATCACCGTGCAACCGATGCCGATGTCTTCGATGCCGTTGATGAGGACAATATCGCCTGCCTCGGCCTCGTCGACCAGCACGCGCTCCAGGCCCTTGAATTTCTGCACCTGGTTGATGCGACCCTTGAACGGCTTGCCTTCGGGGCCGAACTGGACCACGACATCGCTGCCGGGGCGGATGCGACCGCGATTGATACGGCCGACGCCGATCTTGCCGACATAGCTGCTGTAATCGAGCGAGATGATCTGCATCTGCAGGGGCGCATCGGCGTCGTCGTCGCGCTGCGGCACATGCTTGAGAATGGCTTCGAACAGCGGGCGCATGTCGCCGCTACGGACATCTTCGGTAAGGCCTGCATAGCCTGACAGGCCCGACGCGTAAATAATGGGAAAGTCGAGCTGCTCTTCAGTGGCGCCCAGCTTGTCGAACAGGTCGAAAGTGGCATTCACGGCGAAATCGGGGCGAGCACCCGGGCGGTCGATCTTGTTGACCACCACGATCGGCTTCAGACCCAGGGCGAGCGCCTTGCGGGTCACGAAGCGTGTCTGGGGCATGGGGCCTTCGACCGCGTCCACGAGCAGCAGCACGCCATCGACCATCGAGAGCACACGCTCCACCTCACCGCCGAAGTCGGCGTGTCCCGGTGTATCGATGATATTGACATGAACGCCCTCGTATTCGACCGCACAGTTCTTGGCCAGAATGGTGATGCCGCGCTCCTTTTCAATGTCGCCGGAGTCCATGACCCGCTCGGCCACTTGCTGGTTGTCGCGGAAGGTACCGGCCTGGCGGAGCAGCTGGTCGACCAGCGTGGTCTTTCCGTGGTCGACGTGGGCAATGATGGCCACGTTACGCAATGCGCGTTTCATAGTTGGTCCTTTTGTCTGGGAGCTGCGGGCATCAGGCCCGCGGGTAGATCTTGCAAGGTAATCAGCGTTTGTTGAGGCGCTTTCATGCTCTGGAGTTCCTCGAGTTCGACCGCGTTGTCGAGCGCAAATGGGCCGACCCGCGTGCGACGCAATGCAATCAGATGGGCACCGCAGCCAAGGCGCCGCCCGATATCCTGAGCCAGGGTACGGATATACGTGCCCTTGCTGCAGTCGACCAGCAGGCGAGCCTGCTTGCCGTCGAAGTCCAGCAGCTCTAGCCGGTGGATGGTCACGCGCCGTGGCGGGCGCTCGAGTTCGATGCCCTGGCGCGCATACTCATACAGCGGCTTGCCATCGCGTTTGAGCGCCGAATACATCGGCGGCACCTGTTCGATCTCGCCGCGAAACGGTTCAAGAGCGGCAAGCAGATCTTCACGCGTCACGCCCGCGAACCCTGCGGGGGCCTGCATCACGATGTTGCCGGTCAGATCGCCGCTGTCGGTCTCTTCACCGAAGCGCAGCGTGGCCTCGTAGGTCTTGTCGGCATTGAGCATCGTGCCGCAAATCTTCGTGGCCCGCCCAAGGCAGCAAATCAGAAGCCCGGTGGCGAAAGGGTCGAGCGTGCCGGTATGGCCGGCCTTGCGCGCGTCAATTGCCCGCTTTGCGCGCTGCAGCGCGTGATTGCTGGAAAGGCCTTCGGGCTTGTCGAGCAGCAACACGCCATCGATTTCCTGGCCGCGTCGTTTAGAAGCCCGCATATTCAGTAGGTGTAGTCAAAGGTTCAATGCCGGGGGGGCCAGGCCGGGCGGCAGAACGGGTCGGGGCGGGCGCGCGGGGCGCAGCGGCAACAACGTCTGGCGGCCGGTCGGGCGCCGAGATTATTCAGTTGCGGTCGTCGGGGTCGTCGGGCGGCTGCGGCGATTCATTGCCGCCGGCGGGGCGATTGGCCTCGTCGATGAGCCGCGAAAGGTGCAGGCCACGCACAATGCCTTCATCGTGAATGAAGCGCAGCGTGGGCACCGTATGGATATGTAAAAGCTTGAACAGCAGGGAATGGAACCAGCCGGCCTTCTCGTTCAGCGTCGCGGCCGCAGTGGCCGGCTCGGCGCCGATGACCGTGAAGTAAACCTTCGCATGCGCGTAGTCGGGAGAGAGATCGACGTTGGTAAGCGTGATCAGGCCCGCGCGCGATACGTCGATCTCGCGTTGGATGATGCCGGCCAGATCCTTGCGGATCGGGTCGGCGAGCCG
>JAEZGR010000308.1 GCA_023437255.1 Pseudomonadota bacterium
GGCCTGGACCACGGCTCTGGCATGGGCGGTCATCATTTCGGGCGTGATCGAGAGGGTGTCGGCCATGCCGTACCCGACCATTGCGGTGGAGTCGCCTACGAGGATCATGGCGAGGTGCTCGTCGATCAGGCGGGCAATGGGCGCAATATAAGCGGTCAGGGCAGCGATCTTCTTCTGCCCTTTATAAGCCGTCAATTCGGGCACGCTGATGCGTCGGGTTTCTGCGTGTACACTCACTTCTTTCTCCTGAGCGGCGACCTGCCGCTGGCCTCCAATACAGGGGGCGTTATAGCACGAGGGTGCAAGGGCTCTGCGCCTGCGGCGCGGTGTCTCCCAGGCCGGTCCAATTACATGAAGATCTTTTCGCCGCTCTATGCCAGGGCAATGCAATGGTCGCGTCATCCGAAGGCGCCCTGGTATCTCGCCATACTGAGTTTCTTTGAATCGGTCTTTTTTCCGGTTCCGCCCGACGTCATGTTGGCCCCCATGTGTCTGGCGAACCCGCGTCGTGCATGGTGGCTCGCGCTTCTGACAACGCTGGCGTCGGTGGTGGGCGGCTTCTTCGGCTATCTGATCGGTTACTTCGCCATCGATGCCGTGATGCCCTGGTTGAAGGAAAGCGCGTACTGGCCGGCCTACAGCACGGCAACGCAATGGTTCGCCGACTATGGGTTCTGGGCCATTTTCATTGCAGGGTTCTCGCCGATACCCTACAAGGTCTTCACCATTGCGGCCGGCGCACTGTCGATGGCCCTGTTTCCGTTCATGCTGGGCTCTCTCATCGGCCGTGGCATGCGGTTCTTTCTGGTGGCGGGCCTGCTCGCATGGGGCGGTGAGCGCATGGAGGCGCTACTGCACCGTTATGTCGATCGCATCGGCTGGGCGACCGTGGCGCTGGTGGTGCTCGCCGGCGGCTGGTGGGTACTGAGCTGAACTTCAACGGCTGGCTGAGTGGCGCGGCCCCAAGCAAAAGACCCACAGCATCGCGCACGTTGATGCGCGGGGCTGCGGGCCTTCTGTTTCCGGCACGGTGCCGGAATGCTGTGTCAGCGGGCTTTTTCCTGGATTTTCTCGCCGCCGCGCTCAATGTCTTCCCCCATTCCGTGCATGGTGTTGCTGCAGCCTGCGGTAAACGCTGCCACGGCCAGGATCAGGGGTAACCAGAAGTGCTTTCTCATTTGAATTCTCCCGATACGAGGTGTTGGGCGCCTGCCGCCGCTGGATTGCGATGGCCTGCGCTTCATCCGGCCCACAGCAATAACGGTGCCCGCCTCGGGCGCCTCGGGCTTTCCCCGCTCGGCTAAGATCGGTACAGTACCTTCAGGTTCATACAAGGCATTGGTTTGAGGAGGAAACGATGACGACACCGTTCATGCAGACGGTCGACGCCCGTAGCGCCGAGGCGATTGCCAGTGGGGCGCTGTTGCCCGTGGAAGCCGAAGAGATCAAGCTCGAAACTGACGGCCTCGCTTTTGTGGTGCGCCATGTCAAGGCGCTCGAGAAGAAGCAGGAGCTGCCAGGCGGCCCGCGTGATCCGCACTTCAATCCTTTTCTTCCGCCCGATCCTGCACTCACGGTCGGGCCCGTGGGAGAACAGCACGTCGCCATCCTGAACAAGTACCCGGTCAGCGAGCGGCATCTGGTGCTTGCGCGCAAGGAATTCGCCGAACAGACTACGCCGCTGGAATATCAAGACTTCCGGGCGCTGGCGCAGCTGCTGTCGTCATCGGGCGGGCTGGGCTTTCACAACGGTGGCGCCCCCGCCGGGGGGGGCCCACGCCCCAAGCATGTGCAGTGGCTGCCGTCGGCGCGCGGAAACGCCAGCCTGCGCATGTTCCGTCCTGTACTTGATCCCGACGTGCGTGAGCACACCGTTTTCATTCACCTGCAGCTGCCGATGCGCCACTGTTTCGTGCGCGTGCAGGCGGGCAAGGGCGTCGACCCGGAAGCTTCTGCGCGCAGCATGCTGCAGGGTTATCAGCGCGCACTCGAAACGTTGCAACTGGCGCCCGACGCACAAGGCAATCTGCCGCCTTCCAACATGCTGGTTGAAGATGGCTGGATGCTGGTCGTACCGCGCAGCAAAGAGCACTTTGCCGATGTGTCGCTGAATGCGCTGTCGTTCGGTGGCGTGCTGTATGTACGCGACCGCGGGCAGATCGAGGCGATACGCGAGGCCGGGCCGCTGGCGGCTCTGGCTTCGGTGGCCTGTCCCATCTGAGCGGGCGGCAAGGGTACAGAGGCGGAATCGGTATGTTGCGTTGGTTGTTGGGCAAGGGCGCACGCCGTTCGAGGGTCGAGCGCGAGCTGGCGGCAATCGACCCGCAGCTGTGGTCTCTCGCACTCATGCAGCACCGCTTTCTCGCGGGCCTGAGTGCCCAGGAAGAGGATTCGCTGCGCAGGCGCGTGGCGTGGTTGCTGGCCAGCAAGGGTTTCAGCGGCGCCCAAGGGCTGGAGATCACCGACGAGATGATGCTGTCGATCGCGATCCAGGCGGCCCTGCCGATCCTGAATCTCGAGCCCGAGTTGTACGAAGGCTGGACCGAGATCATCGTATACCCGGGCGGGTTCCTGATCCCGCGCAGCGAGGTCGACGAAAGTGGCGTGGTGCACGAGTATGTTCAGGAAGCCGCCGGCGAGGCGTGGGAAGGCGGCCCCGTCATTCTCTCGTGGGAAGACTGCGCGCCCGAGCTGAACTCCGAGGTCAATGTGGTGATCCACGAATTCGCGCACAAGCTTGACCTGTACCACGGCGACGCCGACGGCATGCCCTGGCTGGGCCGCCACGCGCCGCAGATCACGCCACGCACCTGGCAGCGGGTGCTCGACGCCACCTACGAACAGTTCTGTGCGGCGCTGGAACGGATCGAGGCGGCGATTCCCGCCGATATTGACCCGGAATCCGACGATGCCGAGCCCTGGTACCGGGTGCTGCCGCTTGATCCCTACGCGGCGACCGACCCGGCGGAGTTCTTTGCGGTGAGTGCCGAGGCGTTCTTTGTGAATCCCGCGCCATTGGCGGGCGCCTGCCCCGACTGGTATGCCTTGCTGACCCAATACTTCAGGCAGGAGCCCCTGCTGCGATTCGGTGGCCGACCCCTGCCACCGCCGCGTTTGCCGGCCGCTTAGGCGCGTACCTTGACGGCGGCAGCTCAGTGCCAGTTGCGCAGCAGTACGTATACGGCCGTGCCCGCCACGATGCTGAGCAGCGGGTTGCGACTGCGCCACTGCAGCAGGCAGGTCAGCGCAATGGCCAGGAGTTCGGGCCAGGGGCCGGTCGCGTGCTCGCGGGCCGCGCCGCCCGCGGAATGAATCAGCAGCAGTGCCATGA
>JAEZGR010000319.1 GCA_023437255.1 Pseudomonadota bacterium
TCGCGCTGAAAACCACGGCGGAACAGGGGGGCGTGAATCTGCTGCAGGGCATGGTGCACTTCATGGAAGACCTGGAGCGCCGCCGCGACTCCCTGCCCCCGGTAGGTGCGGAAGAATACAAAGTGGGCCGCGACGTGGCGGTCACCGAAGGCAAGGTCGTGTTGCGCACGCCAGTCATGGAACTGATCCAGTACGCGCCCACCACCGAAAAGGTGCATCCCGAACCCATTCTTCTGATCCCTGCGTGGATCATGAAGTACTACATTCTCGATCTCTCGCCGCACAATTCGCTGGTGCGCTACCTGGTCGAGAACGGCCACACGGTCTTCTGCATTTCCTGGAAGAACCCGGGCGAGGCCGAACGCGACCTCGGCATGGCCGACTACCTGGAACACGGCTTCAACGCGGCGCTGCAGGCGATCGACACCATCGTTCCCGGGCGCAAGGTCCATGCCGCCGGCTACTGCCTGGGCGGAACGCTGCTCTCGATCGCAGCGGCAACGCTCGTGCGCGACGGGCAGATCAACCGCCTGGCCTCGGTTACGCTGCTGGCTGCGCAGACCGACTTCAGCGAGCCAGGCGAAATCAGTCTCTTCATCGATGAAAGCCAGGTCAGCATGCTCGAAGCCGAAATGGCGCAGGCCGGCTACCTGCGTGCCGACCAGATGGCCGGCGCCTTCCAGATGCTGCGTTCCTACGATCTGCTCTGGTCGAAGATGGTGCAGGAGTACCTGCTGGGTGAACGCACCCCCATGAACGACCTCATCGCCTGGAACGCCGACGCCACCCGCATGCCGGCGCGCATGCACACCGAGTACCTGCGGCATCTGTTCCTGAACAACGAACTGGCGTGCAGCCGCTACATGGTGGGCGGCAAGCCAGTCACGCTGCTGAACCTTAACCTGCCCGTCTTCTGTGTGGGCACAGTCACCGATCACGTGGCGCCCTGGCGCTCGGTTTACAAGCTGCACAGCCTGTGCCCCACCGAGATCACCTTCGCACTGACCAGCGGCGGCCACAACGCCGGCATCGTCAACCCGCCCGGCAACGCGCGCCGCCGCTACCAGATCGCGGTACGCGAAGCGCAGGGTGGCGTGCCCACGCCAGATGAATGGCTGGCAGGCGCTGCGCTGCATCAGGGCTCGTGGTGGCCTGCCTGGCTCGAATGGCTCAAGTCGCGTTCCGGCGACCCCATCAAACCGCCCGCCCTGGGCGCGCCGCGCAAGGGCTACCCCCTGCTGGCCGACGCTCCCGGCGAATACGTACACGAAAAATAGCCCTACTTTTTCTCTGTAACCTCCAAACCAACAAGGCAGAAATACGTCATGACCCAACGTTGCGCATTGATCACCGGTGGCACCAGCGGCCTGGGCGAAGCCATTGCCCGCAGGCTGCACGATGCCGGCTGCACCGTGCTTGTTACCCACTACGCAGGCGCGGGCAGCGCCGATGCCTGGCTCAAGGAACAGGCCGACGCGGGCTACACCTTCAAGGTGTATGACGTCGATGTGGCCGACTATGACTCCTGCCAGGACGCCGCCGAGCGCATCATCGCCGACGGCTATCAGGTCGACATTCTGGTGAACAATGCCGGCATCACCCGCGACGGCACCTTCCGCAAACTGGGCAAGGAAAAGTGGGACGCCGTGCTGCGCACGAATCTGGATTCCATGTACAACATGACCAAGCCCTTCATCGACGGCATGACCGAGCGCGGCTGGGGCCGCGTGGTGAACATCTCGTCGGTGAACGGCACCAAGGGCCAGTTCGGCCAGACCAACTACTCTGCCGCCAAGGCCGGTATCCAGGGTTTCACCAAGGCGCTGGCCCAGGAAGTGGCGCGCAAGGGCGTAACCGTCAATGCCGTGTCGCCCGGCTACGTGGCCACCGCCATGGTCGCCGCCGTCGACCCCGAGATCCTGGAAAAGCAGATCGTTTCGCAGATCCCCATGGGCCGCCTGGGCAAGCCCGAAGAGGTTGCCGCCCTGGTCGGCTTCCTGGCCAGCGACGACGCCGCCTACATTACCGGCACCAACATGTCGATCAACGGCGGCATGCACATGTATTGAAGCGCTCCGGCGCGGTAGACTCGGGGTTTGGAACCCCGAGATCTTCCCGTGACTTCGAACGCTTTTTCGTCGCTGCCGCTGGGCGCTGCCCAGCTCGATAACCTGGCACAGATGGGTTACGGCGCCATGACGCCCATTCAGGCGCAGAGCCTGCCCATCATTCTGCAGGGGCGCGACCTCATTGCCCAGGCCAAGACCGGCAGCGGCAAGACCGCCGCCTTCGGCCTGGGCATACTGCATCGCCTCAACCCCGCCCGCTGGGTCGTGCAGGCGCTGGTGGTCTGCCCCACCCGCGAGCTTTCGGAACAGGTGGCCGCCGAACTGCGGCGCCTGGCCCGCGCCGAAGGCAATATCAAGGTGCTGACGCTCACGGGCGGCGCCTCGGCACGCCCTCAGGTTGAATCGCTGGCACACGGCGCGCATGTCATCGTGGGCACCCCGGGGCGGCTGCTCGACCTCATGGGGCGCCAGACCCACG
>JAEZGR010000327.1 GCA_023437255.1 Pseudomonadota bacterium
GCGCAACACTGCTCGCCCAGTCTGACCGCCGCTGGCTCGCCACGGAGCTCTGGCGCGCGATCGACGACGTGGGCTCGGTCTATACCGCCACCCATTACCTGACTGCGCTCGCCCTGGAGCGCAACGCCGCCGGCGAGATCCAGCAGCGTGAATCGGCAAGAATCTATCTGCAGCTCTACAGCAAGACACTGGGCATGGCCCTCATCATCACCGTGCTGTGCATCGTGCTGGGGTATCCGCTGGCCTGGTATCTGTCGCAGGCGCCGGCCCGCAAGGCCAACCTGCTCATGATCCTGGTGCTGTTGCCCTTCTGGACCTCGCTATTGGTGCGCACCACCGCCTGGATCGCCCTGCTGCAGACCAACGGTGTGGTCAACTCCGTCTTGCAGGCGCTGCACATCATCGATGCCCCGCTCGAGATTCTGTACACGCGTGCGGCCACGGTCATTGCCATGACCCATATTCTGCTGCCCTTCATGATTCTGCCGCTATACAGCGTGATGCGCGGACTCGACCCCAGTTACATGCGCGCCGCCCTGTCGATGGGCAGCAAACCGCTGGGGGCGTTCGTGCGCGTCGTGCTGCCGCTGAGCCTGCCCGGGCTGAGCGCGGGCGCCCTGCTGGTGTTCATCATTTCGGTGGGCTACTACATCACCCCGGCACTGGTGGGCGGCACCGACGGGCAAATGATCTCGAACCTGATCGCCTTTCACATGCAGCAGTCGAACAACTGGGGGCTGGCCGCCGCGCTGGGCACCCTGCTGCTCGTGCTGATCCTGGCGCTCTACTGGACCTACGACCGGCTGGTCGGGGCCCGCAACATCCGGCTGGGCTGATCGGCCCGCCATGCCTGAGCACTCATGAACGAACACACCATTCACTACGGCCCCCTTCAGCATGCTGCCCGTATTCTGGTGGCGGTCTATTCCTGGGCCGTCCTGTTCTTCCTGATCCTGCCGATCCTGGTGATCATTCCCCTGTCGTTCAATGCGGAGCCCTTCTTCAGCTTCACGCCCGGCATGTTGCGACTCGACCCAGACGCCTATTCGCTGCGCTGGTACGAGCGCATCTTCACCACCGGCAACTGGATTCTGGCGATCCAGAACAGTTTTCTGATCGGAATCGCATCCACGATCATCGCCACGGTGCTGGGTACGGTGGCCGCCGTGGGGCTCAGCAGCGACGCCATGCCATGGCGGCGCCCGATCACCGCCCTGCTGCTCTCTCCCATGATCGTGCCGCTGATCATCGTGGCGGCGGGCATGTTCTTCTTCTACACACGATTCAATCTGGTGGCCACGCACACGGGGCTGATCATTGCACACGCGGCACTGGGCGTGCCGTTCGTCATCCTCACCGTCACGGCCACACTTGCGGGCTTCGATCAGGCGCTTTACCGCGCCGGGCTGAGCCTGGGCGCGTCGCCCCTTCGCACCTTTCGCGACGTGGTGATTCCACTGATCCGCCCCGGCGTCGCTTCGGGCGCGCTCTTCGCCTTCGTGACCTCGTTCGACGAAGTGGTTCTGGTGCTCTTTCTGGCCGGCCCCGAACAGCGCACCATTCCGCGCGAAATGTTCGCGGGGCTGCGCGAGCAGATCAACCCCACGATTCTGGCGGTGGCCACCTTGCTGATCCTGCTTTCCCTGGCACTGCTGTTCACCCTCGAAATGCTGCGGCGTCGCACCGAGCGCATCCGCGCGGGCGCCAGTACCGGCACGTCTTGAGCATTCTTCGCTGTCATTTCACAGGCCTGTAACATGGCGCCGCAATAATCGCTTCCGAACCTTCCCCGCCCCGCAATGGGGCGCCCTTCGGAATGCGCTGCCATGTCCCTGCGTCTCACCCTCAAGAACGGTTTTTTCGGTTTTTTGCTGATCCTCGCGCTGCTGTGCGCGATCGTGGTCAGTGCCGTGCTCAATCTCACCCAGAGCGTCGAGCATCTGCGCACCACCGAACAGAGCCGCTATCAGAGCACAGTACTGGCTACCGAATACAAGCTGCTGACCCAGGCCATGAGCCGCAACGTCATGGCCTTCGTGTCTACGGAGCAACCCGAGTTCCTTGAAGCCTACGAGCAACTTTCCACGCTGCTATCGGGCATGCTGGAGCGCTTCACGTCGGCAGGCTTCACACCCGAGGAGCTTGGCAAGCTGGAGCAGGCGCACGCCGCACAGCTGGCGCTCATGGCCGTGGAGCGGGAAGCGATCCAGACTGCCAGCGGGCAATTTGATGACGGCGAAGGGGGAATCCGGGTGGCCCTTCCCAACAGCCTGATGGCCAAGGTCATGATCTTCGGCCAGCAGTACACACAAGCAGCCGCCGACATCGCGGATTCCATCGACGCCTTCGATCAAACGCAGGCCCAACGCCATGAGCAGGAAGTCGCCCAGGCCAGTGCCGACATCAATGCCGCCGGCCTCATCGTGCTGGGCGCAATGGCCTTCCTGTTGCTGGGCTGCGCCGCGGCCCTGTTCACGCTGTATCGCGGCATCAAACAACCGCTGGATACCGGCGTGGCACTGGCGGAGCGCCTCTCCCGTGGTGACCTGGCCGCCCGCGTGGAAGTACGACGGCACGACGAGCTGGGCAGGCTGCTCGTGGCGCTGAACGGCATCGGCGCCGCGCTGACCGCCGCCGTCGGCGAGGTGCGCGATCGCGCAGACCGTATCGCATTTGAGGCACACCGGGCTGCGCAAGGCAACCTTGCCCTGGAAGATCATTGCCGACAACAGGCGCAACACCTGCGCGAGACGTCCACCGCCATGACGCATATTGCCGGCACAGTGCAGGACAACGCCAATGCCGCCGCCGAGGCGAGCGAACGGGTGGGCAGCGCAGCGGGATCGGCCGAGCGCGGCCACCAGATCGCGCAGTCCACGTTGACCACCATGCAGGCGCTGCAGGAAAGCTCGCGAACCATCGCGGAGATCACGGGCCTGATCGATGCAGTCGCCTTCCAGACCAACATCCTGGCGCTGAACGCCGCGGTGGAAGCCGCCCGCGCCGGCCAGCACGGCAAGGGCTTTGCCGTAGTCGCGGCCGAAGTGGGCGCGCTATCCAAGAAGACGGCCGACGCCGCCCGCGAGATCGCGGCCCTGATCAAAGGCTCCGTGCTCAATGTGGACGCCAGCGCGGCGCTGATCGAGAGAACGGCGTCGGCCATGCATGAAATCCGGAGCGACGTCGAACAGGCGCGCAGACTGGTCGCGGACATCTCCCGAGCCTCTCACGAGCAGGCAGCCGAGATCGCTCAAGTCACAGCAGCCATTGCCGGACTCGACACGCTGACGGAAGAAACAGTGCGTCAGGTTGCCCTGGCCTCGGAGGCAACGCGCGGCCAAGAGGAACAGGTGGACGGCATGACCATGCTGATCGCCCGCTTTCGCCTGCACGACGAAGCGGGCGAAGCGGATGCACCCGCCGGCCGGCCGCGCGCGCTGCATCAGGCCCCTTCACTGGTGATCCGCCCCGGCCAAGCCCTGCCCGACCGCAGTGTTCATGTGGAGCTGGCCGGCATGGCTCTCCAGCCCCAGGCCTGAAAGAAGCAGGCTGTTTCGTCATTGAGCCCCTTGCCGACAGGTTAGAATATAGGGTTCAAATTTACGGAATTGCCATGGAAGCAGAACATCACAACCAGATTGCCGCCCGCATCGAAGATTACGATGAGCGCCAGTCCTCCTTACGGAGGTATCTTTGACTACGATGCAAAAGCTGAACGCCTGCATGTAGTCAACGCCGAGCTCGAAAGCCCTGACGTCTGGAACGACCCCCAGCACGCGCAGGATCTGGGCCGCGAAAAGAAAACCCTTGAAAAGGTCGTGCATACGCTCGACCGCATCAGCCAGGGCCTGAGCGACGCCCGCGATCTCTTCGAACTGGCCTCCGCAGACGACGACGATGCCACGCTCGAAGCCATTGAGGCCGATATCGACGCCATCGGCGAAGAGCTTGAAGGGCTTGAGTTCCGTCGCATGTTCTCGAATCCTGCAGATCCGCTGAACTGTTTCATGGACATCCAGGCCGGCGCCGGTGGCACCGAAGCGCAAGACTGGGCCTCGATGCTGTTGCGCCAATACCTGCGCTACGCCGAGAACAAAGACTTCCAGACCGAAGTGCTGGAAGAGTCCGAAGGCGAAGTGGCAGGCATCAAGTCGGCCACCATCAAGATCTCGGGCGAATACGCCTACGGTCATCTGCGTACCGAAACCGGGGTGCACCGGCTGGTGCGCAAGAGCCCCTTCGACTCCTCCAATGGCCGTCATACTTCGTTTGCAAGTGTGTTCGTCTACCCTGAAGTCGATGAGTCGATCGAAATCGAGGTGAACCCGGCCGACCTGCGCATCGACACTTACCGGGCCAGCGGCGCCGGCGGTCAGCACATCAACAAGACCGATTCGGCCGTGCGTATCACGCACATGCCCACCGGTATCGTCGTTCAGTGTCAGAACGACCGCTCGCAGCATCGCAACCGTGCCGAGGCGATGCAGATGCTCAAGTCCAAGCTTTACGAGCTGGAACTGCGCCAACGCATGGCGGAACAGCAGAAGCTGGAAGATTCGAAGACCGATGTGGGCTGGGGGCATCAGATCCGCTCCTACGTGCTGGACCAGAGCCGGATCAAGGACCTGCGCACCAACGTCGAAATTTCCAACACGCAGAAGGTGCTCGACGGCGATCTCGCTCCCTTCATCATCGCCAGCCTCAAACAGGGAGTCTGATGCCATGAACGCCTCGCCTGCCGTTGCCGTGGTAACGGGCGCGAGCCGCGGCCTCGGCCAAGCGCTCGGCGCGCAGCTGCTCGCCTCGGGCGCCACGGTCATCACCCTGGCGCGCAATCAGAACCCCGAACTTGCCGAGGTGGCCGCCCGGCACGGCGCCCGCCTGCACGAACTGCAGGCCGACCTGTCGCAGACCGCCTCGATCGAAGCGGCTGCGCAGCGCCTGAGCACCGCCCTGTCGGCCGACGCCGCGCGGTATCTGCTCATCAACAATGCAGGCACCGTCGACCCGGTGGCTCTGTCCGATTCGTTGTCGGACGCCGCTGCCATCGAGCGCGCCTTCAACCTGAATGTCACCGCCCCCATGGTGCTGACCGCCGCCTTTCTGCGGTCCGCCCCGGCGGCAGCCGACCGGCGCATCATCAACATCTCGTCGGGTGCCGGGCGCAAGCCCACCGCCGGCTGGCCAGTCTATTGCGCCACCAAGGCCGCGCTCGATCACTACACGCGCGTGCTGGCCACCGAAAACCCCGGCCTGCGCGTCGCATCGCTGGCCCCCGGCGTCATCGACACCGCCATGCAGGCACACATTCGCAGCAGCGACCGCCAGCACTTCCCCGACCTCGATCGCTTTCTGCAGCTGCACCAGCACGGCCAGCTCGCCAGTGCCGACGCGGTCGCCCGGAAGATTCTCAATCACGTCGTGAGCGACGCCTTCGGGCATGAGCTTATCGACGACATACGTAACTACTGAATTCCCCACCATGACAGAACCGACGCCCGCCCCGACCGCTGCCGACGATAATCGCCTTATCGCGGAGCGCCGGGGCAAGCTCGCCCGGCTGCGTGCCGAAGGTGTTGCCTACCCCAACGATTTCCAGCCCGACGCCCATGCAGCCGATCTGCACGACGCCTACGACGCCCTCGAAAAGGAAGCACTCGAGGAAGCGAACCGCCAGGTGAAGGTCGCCGGGCGCATGATGCTCAAGCGCATCATGGGCAAGGCCAGCTTTGCAACGCTGCAGGATTCAACCGGCCGCATCCAGATCTTCCTCGACCGCAACACGGTTGGCGAAGAGGCCTACGCCGCCTTCAAGGGCTGGGACATCGGTGATATCGTGGCCGTGGAAGGCCGCGTGTTCAAGACGAACAAGGGTGAGCTTTCGGTTCACGCCGCCACGGTCCGGTTGCTGTCGAAGTCGTTGCGGCCGCTGCCCGACAAGTTCCACGGTGTGGCTGATCAGGAACTGCGCTACCGCCAGCGCTACGTCGACCTGATCATGACCGAAGAAACGCGGCGCACCTTCATTGCCCGCAGCAAGGCCATCGGCAGCATTCGCGAGCACATGCTCAAGGCCGGCTTCCTCGAAGTCGAAACCCCCATGCTGCACCCGATTCCCGGCGGTGCCGCTGCCCGTCCGTTCGTCACGCACCACAATGCGCTCGACATGGAAATGTACCTGCGCATCGCGCCAGAACTGTATCTCAAGCGGCTCATCGTGGGCGGCTTCGAGCGCGTGTTCGAGGTCAACCGCAACTTCCGCAACGAAGGCGTGAGCCCCAGGCACAACCCCGAATTCACCATGATGGAGTTCTACGCCGCGTACACCGACTACCGCTGGCTCATGGACTTCACCGAACAGCTGATCCGCGAGGCGGCCATAGCGGCTACCGGCAGCGCAGTGCTCGAGTACCAGGGCCGCGCGCTGGACCTGTCGCAGCCGTTCGATCGACTGACCATCGTGCAGGCGATCATGAAGCACGCGCCCTCGTACACCGAAGCGCAGCTGAACGACGAAGCGTACCTGCGCACCGAGCTGCGCCGCCTGGGTGCCGACGTCGACGGCCCCGCCCTCGTCCGTGCCGGACTTGGCGCGCTGCAACTGGCGCTCTTTGAAGAAACCGCCGAAGCCAAGCTCTGGAACCCCACTTACATCATCGACTACCCGGTCGAGGTTTCGCCGCTCGCACGCGCCTCCGACGCCAACCCCGAGATCACCGAACGCTTCGAGCTGTTCATCACCGGCCGTGAAATCGCCAACGGTTTTTCCGAGTTGAACGACCCCGAAGATCAGGCCGCCCGCTTCCTGCAGCAGGTCGAAGCCAAAGACGCCGGCGACGAAGAAGCCATGTACTA
>JAEZGR010000114.1 GCA_023437255.1 Pseudomonadota bacterium
GGCCTCGAAAGGCCGCCCCTCTTTAACTACAGCGCAAGCAAAACCGGACCGTGAGGCTCAGGCCTCGACGGGATCGGTGTAAGCCTCCATGGGTGGGCAGCTGCACACCAGGTTGCGATCACCCCAAGCGTTGTCGACCCGGGCCACCGGCGGCCAGTACTTGGCCGAACGCAGGCTGGCAAGAGGGTACGCAGCGGCTTCACGGCTGTAGTCGTGGTGCCATTGATCCACCAGCAGCATCTGCGCCGTGTGCGGCGCATTACGCAGCACGTTGTCGTTCGCGTCTTTCTCGCCGCGTTCCACAGCGGCAATCTCTTCGCGAATGGCGATCATGGCGTCACAGAAGCGATCGAGCTCCTCGAGGCTTTCGGACTCGGTGGGCTCAACCATCAGCGTGCCCGGCACCGGGAAGCTCATGGTCGGGGCGTGGAAGCCGTAGTCGACCAGGCGCTTGGCGATGTCTTCGTTACTGATGCCGCAGGTGTCCTTGATGCCACGGATGTCGAGAATGCACTCGTGCGCCACGTAACCCTTGGGCCCCGCGTACAGCACGGGGTAGTGGTAGCGCAGGCGAGCGGCAATGTAGTTGGCGCTCAGGATTGCATTCTCGGACGCGGCCTTGAGCCCCTGCGGGCCCATCATGATCACGTACATGTACGAGATCGGCAGAATGCTGGCCGAACCGAACGGTGCCGCCGACACGGGGCCCACGGGCGCGCCTTCGGGCAGGCGGCCGTCTGCACCCACCACGCCGGGCAGGTAAGGTGCCAGGTGCGAACGCACCGCTATCGGGCCGACGCCCGGGCCGCCACCGCCGTGAGGAATGCAGAACGTCTTGTGCTGGTTGAGGTGCGAGACGTCGGAACCGAACTTGCCCGGCTTGGCGAGGCCGACCATGGCGTTCATGTTGGCGCCATCGAGATAGACCTGACCACCGGCAGCATGCACACGCTCGCAGATGTCGGTGATCGCCAGCTCGAAAACACCGTGCGTCGACGGATAGGTGATCATGAGCGCGGCCAGACGGTCGCCCACCTGATCGATGCGGCGTTGCAGGTCTGCGACGTCAACGTTGCCGTTCTCGTCGGAAGCCACAACCACCACTTCCATGCCGGCCATCTGCGCCGAAGCCGGATTGGTACCGTGAGCGGAAGCGGGAATCAGGCAGATGTCGCGCTGATGCTCGCCGCGCGCCTGGTGATAAGCGCGAATGGCCAGCAGACCCGCGTATTCGCCCTGGGCGCCGGAGTTCGGCTGCAGGCTGATCGCGTCGTATCCGGTGATCTGGCAGAGCGCCGCCGAAAGTTCCTGCACCAGCTGGGCATAGCCCTGTGCCTGTTCCGCCGGTGCGAAGGGGTGCACATTGGCGAACTCGGGCCAGGTGATCGGGATCATCTCGGCCGTGGCGTTCAGCTTCATCGTGCACGACCCCAGCGGGATCATGGTGCGGTCGAGCGCCAGATCCTTGTCGGACAGGCCGCGCAGGTAGCGCAACATGTCGGTCTCGGAACGGATACGCGAGAAGATCGGATGAGAAAGCACGGCAGTGCTGCGCAGCAGGCTCTGGGGCACACCCAGGCCGGCGTCAGCCTCGAGCTGGGCGGAATCGGCCTGTTTGCCTGCGCCGCGCGCAAACACATTGACGAGCGCGCGCACATCTTCAAGCACTACGGTCTCGTCGAGTGACACCGCCACCGTGGCGTCATCGACAACCCGCAGGTTGATGCGGGCCTCGCGGGCCGCCGCCAGAATGGCCTGCGTGTGTTCGCCGGTTTCGATGCACAGCGTATCGAAGTACGTGGCGTTGCGCACCTTGAGACCCAGACCACCCAGCGCCGCATTCAGGCGGGCGGTATGCGCGGCCACGCGACGGGCGATGCGTTCAAGGCCCTGCGGCCCGTGCCACACGGCGTACATGGCGGCCATGACCGCCAGCAGCACCTGTGCAGTACAGATGTTCGACGTGGCCTTTTCGCGGCGGATATGCTGTTCACGGGTCTGCAGCGCCAGGCGCAGCGCGGGCGCGCCCTGGGCGTCGCGCGAAACACCGACCAGTCGGCCGGGCATGTTGCGCTTGTAGGCGTCGCGACAGGCCATGAAACCGGCGTGCGGGCCACCGAAACCGAGCGGCACGCCAAAGCGCTGTGCGCTTCCGACCGCAATGTCGGCGCCCCACTCACCCGGCGGTGTCAGCAGCGCCAGTGCGAGCAGGTCGGTGGCCACGGCCACCAGTGCGCCCTGCGCGTGTGCAGCCTCGACAAGCGAGCGATAGTCTTGCACGGAGCCCAGGGTCTGCGGATACTGCAGCAGCACGCCAAAGCAATCGGGCAGGCCTTCGGCCTCGTCGCCAATGACCAGTTCGATGCCCATGGGCTCGGCACGCGTGCGCAGGACCTCGAGGGTCTGCGGATGGCAGTGCTGCGAGGCAAAGAACACATTCGACTTGGAGCGTGAACCACGGCGCGCGAGCGTCATGGCTTCGGCGGCAGCGGTGCCCTCGTCGAGGAGCGAGGCGTTGGCAATATCCAGGCCCGTGAGGTCGGCGACCATGGTCTGGAAGTTCAACAGCGCCTCGAGGCGGCCCTGCGAGATCTCGGGCTGGTAAGGCGTATACGCGGTGTACCAGGCGGGATTCTCGAGAATATTGCGCAGGATGACGTTGGGAACGTGGGTGCCGTAGTAACCCTGACCGATATAGCTGCGGAAGGTGTCGTTACGCTCTGCGATCGCCTTGATGCGGGCGATCGCAGCGGCCTCGGAGAACGGGCCGGGCACGTCGAGCGGTGTTTCGTCGAGGATGCTGGTCGGCACGATGTCGTGGATCAGCGCATTCAGCGAATCGGCGCCGATGACCTGGAGCATGCGTGCCTGGTCTTCCTGGGAGGGGCCGATATGGCGCCCCTGGAATTCGTTGTGGGGGTCGAGATCGGAACGCATTTTCAGAGCGAAGCCTCGTAGCCGGCGGCGTCGAGAAGGTTGTCGAGGTCAGCCACGTTATCGGGCTTCATCTTGAAGATCCACGTATCGTGTGCGGCCTGGTTGATGAGATCGGGCTGGTCGTTCAACGCTTCGTTGAATTCGATCACTTCGCCGGCGACGGGTGCATAGATGTCGGAAGCCGCTTTCACGGATTCGACCACACCGGCCATATCGCCAGCCTGGAGCTTGGCGCCAACGTTCACGTCGCCCACGAACACCAGGTCGCCGAGCTGTTCTTGCGCGTTCTCGGTGATACCCACCACCACGACGTCGCCTTCGAGACGTGCCCACTCGTGAGACGCCGCATATTTACGATCGGTAGGAAGACTCATGTCACACCCCTTGAGGAAATTGAATAACTGTTGAAAGGTTTCAGACCAGGACCTTGCCCTGGCGCACGAACGGCATGGCGACGACATCGGCCGCCACCCACTTGCCACGAATCTCGACTTCAGCCTGTTCACCGGGCTGCGTGCCGGCAGGCACGCGGGCCATGGCGATGGAGACGCCCATGGTGGGCGACATCGTGCCGCTGGTGATGAAGCCTTCGCCCTGACTGGTGCGCACCTTCATGGGATCGCGCATGACGCCGCGCTCGCGCAGACGCAGGCCAACCATGACCTGCTGCGGCGTCACGCCCTCGATGGCGTCGCGGCCGATGAAGCGACGCTCGGCGTCTTTGAAGGAAACGGTCCAGGCCAGGCCTGCGATGAGCGGATCGACGTCCTGATTCATTTCGTGGCCGTACAGATTCATGCCGGCTTCGAGGCGCAGAGTGTCGCGGGCGCCCAATCCGCAGGGTCGCACACCGGCCGCAAGCAGGTCGTTCCAGAGCGATTCCACATCGGTCGCCGGCACGACCACCTCGAAACCGTCTTCACCCGTATAACCGGTACGAGCGACCATGACCTCGCCCAGCACGGCGGCGGAAAACGGCTTGAGCGGCTCGGAGGCTTCGCGCCACTCGGGGCGAACCTGCCAGAGCCGCTCACGGGCTTGCGGCCCCTGTACGGCCAGCATGGCCAGATCGCGGCGCGCATTCACGGTGATGTTGGCGTTCTCGCGGCGGGCGACTTCCTGGATCCATTCGAGGTCGGTGTCGGCCGTGCCGGCATTCACGACCAGGCGCCAGGATTCGGGGCTGAAGAAGTAGACGATGAGGTCGTCGATGACGCCGCCACGCTCATTCAGCATGCACGAATAAATGGCCTTGCCCGGCTCGGAGAGCTTGTTGACGTCGTTGGCGAGCAGCCTGCGCAGGAATGCCTTGGAATCGGGGCCCTGGATATCGACATTGAGCATGTGCGAAACGTCGAACATGCCGGCAGCGCTGCGCACGGCGTGATGCTCTTCGATCTGGGAGCCATAGGCGACGGGCATGTTCCACCCGCCGAAATCAACCATGCGCGCGCCTGCGGCGACATGAGCGTTGAAAAGCGGGGTTTGTTTCAGTGCTGCGGTCATGGACGAAGACTCCGGATAAGGGCAAATATCGAAAGTGCAGACGACCCGGCCTGGGGATACCCCCTGAACCGAGCCGCCCTTCTGTCCTTTTGCCTGAGAGTTGACCCGCCACACGGGGGTGTTCACCTTCGGCGCCCGCTGCGCCGGCCTTCGAGCCGGCGGCGAGTCTCTCCAGAGCGCCGCCTTGCCCTGAAAGGGCAATGCAGGAGTGGTACGGGATACCTGAGCGATTATGGGCGTTTGCGCCTTCGGTGGCCGCCGCTGGGGGCGACACTCTCCCACTCTCTGCAATGACAGCAAGGCAAGAGAATAACCGATAGCCGCAACGGCGTACAGCGGCTCGCGCTACGCCTGCAACGCGTTCCCGCAGACCACTGCCGAGGACCACGCCCACTGAAAGTTGTAGCCGCCCAACCAGCCCGTGACGTCGACCGCTTCGCCCACAAAATACAGACCCGGAACATTGCGCGCCTGCATGCTGCGCTGATCGAGGTCGTCGGTATCGACACCGCCGCGCATCACCTCAGCCTTGCGGTAGCCCGCCGTGCCGCTCGGCGTCAGTCGCCAGTGATGGATGCGTTCTGCGAGCGCCTTCAAGCGCTTGTCCGGCACGTCTGCCAGCCGTTGTGTGCCGAGCTCGCCCTCTTCCGCCGCCAGCCAGCGTTCCGCGAGCCGGCGGGGCCACAGGCCCGCCAGCACGGTGGCGAGTTGTTGACGATTGCCGGGCTTCGACCCGAGCAGGGCCGCGCCCAGATCGCTGCCGCTGGCCAGATCGATCTCGATCGGTTCGCCGGGGTTCCAGAAGGTCGAAATCTGCAAAATGGCGGGGCCTGACAGGCCGCGGTGCGTGAACAGCAGGTC
>JAEZGR010000147.1 GCA_023437255.1 Pseudomonadota bacterium
GCCTCGAACCGCTCCTCGATGAAATAGTCGTGTGTGGCTTTGCGGTTCTCGACGATGCTCATGAACGTGTATTCTTGCAGACGGTAAAATCAGAACATTCCATTCTATCCGAACCCGTATCGATGCACACTGTACAGCGCTCCGTTCTTGTCCCATACAGCAGCAAGCAGATGTTTGATCTGGTGGCCGACGTCGGGCGCTATCCGGAATTCATGCCCTGGTGTGGCGGCACTCAGGTGCACCGCCACGACGAATCGGGCATGGAGGCCTCGGTCACGATCAGCATTGCCGGAATCAAGCAAACGTTCACCACCCGCAATGAGCACGATTACCCGCGCCTGATCACCATTCATCTTGTCGACGGCCCGTTTTCAGAGCTCACGGGCACCTGGGAATTCATCGAACTGGCCGAAGACGCCTGCAAGGTGGTCTACACCATGCGTTATGCCTTTTCGAGCCGCGCGCTCGAAGCCGTGGTGGGCCCCATCTTCAATCGTATTGCCACCAGCTTCATTGATTCCTTCACGCAGCGGGCCCAGGCGGTCTACGGCGAGTGAAGGTGGCAGCCATGCAGGTCGAAGTCATCCACGCCCGGCCGACCGATGTCTGGCGACAGAAGCTCGAGCTTCCGGCAGGCGCCACGCTGGGCGACGCGCTCGATGCCAGCGGCCTTCTGCGGCAGTTTCCCGAGCTGATCGAGGCGCCTTGCGGCGTTTTCGGCCGCGTCTGTACGCGTGAGCACGTGCTGGCCCACGGTGATCGTGTCGAAGTCTACCGACCCTTGGTATTCGACCCGATGGAATCACGGCGTCGCCGTGCGCGGCATCGGGCGCGCAAGGCATCCCCTGAAATCACAGGAGGCGCTTTGTCGCGAACCTGACAGCACTGCCCGCCCGCGCGCGCTAAGGTTGCCCAGACGACCGGCGCCGGTGCCGTGTCATAATGCCTGCAAATGCCGCAGGCGCACAAGAAACAGGAGACACAGTCATGAATTTTCGTCTGACTGACGAACAGCTTGCCTTTGCTCAAGCCGCCCGAGAATTCGCGGAAGGGGAGCTTGCCCCCAATGCCGCCCGATGGGATGCCGAGGCGATTTTCCCGCGTGAAGCGTTTCAACGTGCCGGTGAACTGGGTTTCTGCGCCATGTACGCGCCCGAATCCATTGGCGGGCTGGGCCTGCCACGGCTCGATGCGACACTGGTGTTCGAAGAAATGGCCGCGTACGATCCTTCGACCACGGCGTTTCTCACGATTCACAACATGGCCACATGGATGGTCGGCACGTGGGGGACCGACAGCGTGCGCGAACAATGGGGCGAGGCCCTGGCCAGCGGCGAAAAGCTCGCGTCCTACTGTCTGACCGAGCCGGGCGCGGGTTCCGACGCCGGCTCACTGCAGACGCGGGCCGAGCGGCGCGGCGGCGCGTATGTGTTGAACGGTTCCAAGGCCTTCATCTCGGGCGGGGGCGATACCGACCTGCTCGTGGTCATGGCGCGCACCGGCGAACCGGGCCCGCGCGGCGTGTCGGCCTTTGTCGTGCCCGCCGATACTCCGGGCATCACCTATGGCCGCAAAGAAGAAAAAATGGGCTGGAACAGCCAGTCCACCCGACCCATCACGTTCGAGAACGTCGAAGTGCCGGCAGAAAATCGCCTGGGCGAAGAAGGGCAGGGCTTCGTGTTTGCCATGAAGGGGCTCGATGGCGGGCGCATCAATATCGCCACCTGCTCGGTCGGCGCGGCTCAAGGGGCCTATGACGCCGCGCGCCGCTACATGGAAGATCGCAAGCAGTTCTCACAGCCGCTCACCGCCTTTCAGGCTCTGCAGTTCAAGCTGGCCGACATGCTCACGCATATCGTGGCATCGCGCCAGATGGTGCGCCTGGCGGCCGGCATGCTCGACACCGGGCATCCGCAGGCCAGCGTTTACTGCGCGATGGCCAAGCGCCTTGCCACCGACCTGGGCTTTCAGGTCTGCCTCGATGCGCAGCAGCTGCATGGCGGTTACGGCTATCTCAAAGATTATCCCCTCGAGCGCCTCGTGCGCGACACGCGGGTTCACCAGATTCTGGAAGGTACCAACGAGATCATGCGCGTCATCATTGCGCGCCAGGTCATAGAAAAAGGAGTCGACATAAGATGATGAAGGATGATGCGGATATTGTGCTTTTCGAGGTCATGAGCACAGGCCGCCTGCAGGTTGGGGTGGCCACGTTGAACCGTCCGCGCACGCTCAATGGTCTGTCCCTGCCCATGTGCGAGGTGCTGCACGACAAACTCCTCGCGTGGGCCAACGACCCGTCGATCGCGTTCGTGATCCTGACGGGTGCGGGAGAGAAGGCGTTTTGCGCCGGGGGCGACCTTCACGGCATCTATGAGTCGATTCTCAACAACGAAACGGGCCACGCCTGGGACAACCCCTACACGCGCCGCTTCTTCGATGTCGAGTACCGCCTCGATTACCTGATTCACGATTATCCGAAACCCATCGTGGTCTGGGGTAACGGCATTGTCATGGGCGGCGGTGTGGGTCTCATGATGGGGGCCAGTCACCGCGTCGTGAGCGAAACCACCCGCTTTGCCATGCCCGAAATCACCATAGGGCTGTTCCCAGACGTGGGCGGCACCTGGATGCTTTCGCGCCTTCCGGGCGGGGTCGGGCGTTTTCTGGCCTTCACCGGCGCGCAGCTCGGCGCTTCTGACTGCCGGTTCCTGGGGCTGGCCGATCACGCGATCAATTCTGCGAGTTGGTCCGACTTCCTGGCAGCGGTCCAGGCGGCGTCCTGGCACGACGAGGCGCGCAAGAACGCGATCGACCTCGACCGTCTGCTCGATTCCTTCGCACTCGAGCTCAACGAAGCCGGCCCGCTTGAGCGCAACTACGGTCTGATCCGCAAGGCCAGCGACGGTCACGACTTTTATGCGATCTGCGAGGCCATTGCCGCCTTTGCCGATCACTCCGATCCGTGGCTGCAGCGCGCCGCATCCTCGTTCAAGGCCGGGTCACCCGGTTC
>JAEZGR010000050.1 GCA_023437255.1 Pseudomonadota bacterium
GTCAAATACTGACGGGGCCGAATTTATTTGGACCCAGGGTCCGGAATCTGAACGCAGTGCTTATTGAACGACGTCAGCCGGCAGGCGCATGAGCACGGCCAACAGTTGTGCCAGCTCCTGGCGCATTTCGCGGCGGTCGATCACCATGTCGATCGCACCCTTCTCGAGCAGGAACTCGGCGCGCTGAAAGCCTTCCGGCAGCTTTTCGCGCACGGTCTGCTCGATGACGCGCGGCCCCGCGAAGCCGATAAGCGCCTTGGGCTCCGCAATGACCACGTCGCCCATGAAGGCGAAGCTCGCGGACACGCCGCCCATGGTCGGGTCGGTAAGCACACTGATGAAGGGCAGGCGCTGCGCAGCCAGACGCGTGAGCATGGCGTTGGTCTTGGCCATCTGCATCAGCGAGAACAGGCTTTCCTGCATGCGTGCGCCGCCGGAAGCCGCCACACAGATGAAGGGTGTACGATTGTCGATCGCGGCCTGCACGCCACGACAGAAGCGCTCGCCCACCACCGAACCCATTGAGCCCCCCATGAACTCGAATTCAAAGCAGGCGAGAACGGTGGGCACCGAGTGAATCGAGCCGCTCATGACCACCATCGCCTCGGACTCACCCGTCTGCTTGACGGCTTCGGACAGGCGCTCCGGGTACTTGCGGGAATCGCGGAACTTGAGCGGATCCATCGGCCGGGTGTTATGACCGATCTCGACCCGCCCTTCGGCGTCAAGCAACGCGTCGATGCGGGCGCGGGCGCCAATGCGCAGGTGATGACTGCAGTTGGGGCAGACGTTCAGCGTTGCCTTGAGGTCTTCTTTGTACAGCACCGATTCACAGGCAGGGCACTTGACCCATAGCCCTTCCGGCACCCGCTTGCCACCCCCGTCAACCCCATTGCGGTTGATGCGTGGAGGAAGGATTTTATCTATCCAGCTCATTGTCTTTTCCTGAGTGTTCACGGCCGAGCCGGAGATTTCTCACCGGCTCGCAGCGATTCAGCCGAGCACTGCCCGAACGCCCGCCAGCCATTGGGCGGCGGCCTCGATGGCCCGTTGTTCGGCAAGCTGTGCCGATGCCCCTTCCGCAGTGGCGGAGGTCACGGCAGATTCCATTAGTTCGATGATTTTGCTGCCGATGACGACGGCGTCGGCGCAGTGCGACAGACGCTGAGCGCTTTCGGGGTCGCGAATGCCAAAACCGACGCCCACCGGCACGCTCACGTGACGCCGGATGACTTCGAGACGGCGTGCCACGTCGTCGGTGTCGAGGTGGCCTGCACCGGTGACTCCCTTGAGCGACACGTAATACACATAACCGCGTGCCACCGCGCCCACGGCCTTCATGCGCGCTTCGGTTGAGGTGGGGGCCAGCAGAAAGATCGGGTCGATGCGCGCGGCGTCGAGCATGGCGGCGAATTCGGCGATTTCTTCAGGCGGATAGTCGACCACCAGAACGCCATCTACACCCGCCTCGCGAGCGGCGTCGACAAACGCCTGCTGCCCCATGCGTTCGATGGGATTGGCATAGCCCATGAGCACCACCGGCGTGGTGGTGTCCTGCTCGCGGAAGCGGGCCACCATGTCGAGCACCTGGCGCAGGCCAGTGCCACGCGCGATGGCACGCTCGGCCGCCCGCTGGATGACGGGGCCGTCGGCCATGGGGTCGGAAAACGGAACACCCAGCTCGATGATATCGGCACCGGCACGCACCAGCGCGTGCATCAGGACGGGTGTGGCCTCGATGGAGGGATCACCGGACGTGATGTAGGGGACCAGCGCGGTACGGCCTTCGAGCCGGGCAAAAGCAGCAGACAGCCGCTCGTTGGAAGCATTCATTGTGCAACGACCCTGTTCATTACAACTGTATGCCGCTGCATTCCGCAACGGTGTGCATGTCCTTGTCGCCACGGCCGGACAGGTTCACCAGAATGATCTTGTCGCGACCCAGCGTGGGCGCCATTTTGACAGCCTGCGCAATGGCATGCGAAGACTCGAGCGCGGGCATGATGCCTTCGAAGCGGCAGCAATCGTGAAAGGCCTGCAGTGCCTCGTCGTCGGTAATGGTGGCGTAGCTTGCGCGACCCGAATCCTTGAGCCAGGCATGCTCGGGACCGACACCGGGGTAATCGAGACCGGCCGAGACAGAATGCGTTTCGATGACCTGGCCGTTTTCGTCTTGCAGCACATAGGTACGGTTGCCGTGCAGCACGCCCACCGCACCCGCATTCAGCGATGCCGCGTGAGCGCCGGACTCTAGGCCCCTGCCGGCCGCCTCGACGCCCACAAACTGGACTTCGGGGTGGTTGACGTACGGATAGAAAATGCCCATGGCGTTGGAGCCACCACCCACCGCAGCGACGATGACGTCGGGCTGGGCGCCGGCATCTTCCGGCATCTGGGTCAGGCATTCGTTGCCGATCACCGACTGGAAATCACGCACCATCATGGGGTAAGGATGCGGACCGGCCACGGTGCCGATGATGTAGAAGGTGTTTTCGACGTTGGTCACCCAGTCGCGCATGGCCTCGTTCAGTGCATCCTTGAGCGTACGCGAGCCGGAATCGACGGGCACGACGGTGGCGCCGAGCAGCTTCATGCGATACACGTTCGAAGCCTGACGGCGAACGTCTTCGCTGCCCATGTAGACCACGCATTCGAGGCCATAACGGGCCGCGACCGTGGCCGTGGCGACGCCGTGCTGACCGGCACCCGTTTCAGCGATGATGCGCTGCTTGCCCAGGCGCCGCGCCAGCAAGATCTGGCCGATGCAGTTGTTGACCTTGTGGGCGCCGGTGTGATTGAGGTCTTCCCGCTTGAACCAGATCTGGGCGCCGCCGAGCTTTTCCGACCAGCGCTTCGCGTGATACACGGGGCTCGGGCGCCCCACGAAGTGCTTGAGTTCGTAATGAAATTCGCGCAGGAATTCAGGGTCGTCGCGGTAACGTGCGTAAGCGGCCTTGAGTTCGTCGAGCGCATGCACGAGCGTCTCGGCCACGAACGAGCCGCCAAAGCGGCCAAAGTGCCCGTCGCCATCAGGAAGATTGTAGGGTTCCAAAGCTGTACTCTCTCAATGCACGGCGCAAGCCGGGATTTTGGAATCAGCCATTTTAGCAGCCCTGCACATTGCTGCCGCGCCCTCAGGCGTCATGCCCGGGCCGCTTCCACCCCCGTCAGCTCATTCAATGCGGTCAGCGCGCGGGCGGTCTGTTCACCACTGCGAACCTCGATCGTGAACACCATGTGGGCCAAC
This sequence comes from Pseudomonadota bacterium, assembly GCA_023437255.1. GTDB lineage: Bacteria > Pseudomonadota > Gammaproteobacteria > Burkholderiales > Burkholderiaceae_B > Yanghanlia. The sequence goes on from JAEZGR010000050.1 coordinate 3,248, forward strand.
GAACGCCGACTCTGGGTGTTGATGCTGATGACGTTGATGCGCAGCTTGGCGAAGAGCTCAGAGAGATCCCTGAGAAGATTGGGGCGCTCCTGCGCATGGATGCTGATATCGACGGGGTAAAGCGTGTCTCCCGTTTCACCCCAGGCCACTTCAATGAGCCGCTCAGGCTGGCTGCGCGCCAGCGCTGCGTATGAAGCGCAATCGCTGCGGTGTATCGACACGCCCCGGCCCCGCGTCACGAAGCCGCAGATGGAATCGGGCGGCACGGGCCGGCAGCAGCGCGCCAGTTGCGTCATGAGCGAATCCACGCCCACGACCAGCACGCCGCTCTTGCGCGCCGCCGGGCTGGTTGCACTGCGCACCATGAGGCGGCCTGCGTCGTCCTGTTCCTGCTGCTCGTCACGCGACTTCTGCCCGCTCAACAGGTAGTCGATCTGGCGCAGGCTGAATTCTTCTTTGGAAACCGCCACATACAGGTCGTCGGCCCTAGCGAAGCCCAGTTGCTGGGCGAGCTGCTCCATGGCGACTGCGGTCTTGCCCAGGCGCTGCAATTCTTTTTCGACCAGTGTCTGACCGTGGGATATGCGCTGCTGCAGTTCAATGGCATTGAACCAGGCGCGCACCTTGGCCCGGGCGCGGGGGCTGGCCAGAAATCCTAGCTGCGGATTGAGCCAGTCGCGCGAAGGGCCGCCCGACTTGGCGGCAATGATTTCGACAATCTGGCCGGTCTGCAACGCGGTGGAGAGCGGGACCATCTGGCCGTCGACTCTTGCACCCCGGCAACGATGACCCAGGTCGGTGTGCAGGTG
>JAEZGR010000112.1 GCA_023437255.1 Pseudomonadota bacterium
CCTGGGGCCCCCCGCGGCGCCCGGCGCCCACGACGCCAACAAAGTACGCGCTGAACACCGTGGTGAGCACCACGGTGGTGTAGCCCGAGTTGGCAAAGTCGTACATGGCCCAGGCCCAGAGCTCACGCTTGGTGACCCCTGGGTTCAGGGCTTCGCCCAGCCGGGACGCAGCATGCGGCCCGGCGGTGTTCATGCTTGCAGGGCGGCGATGCCTGCGCGGGCGATCTGGGCGTCTTCGTCAGACTTGACGCCCGACACACCCACTGCACCCACGACATGCCCTTCGTGAACGATGGGCACCCCGCCTTCCAGCATGCCTTCGAGCGGCGCCGAAAGGAAAGCGTAGCGACCCTGATTGATGACGTCTTCGAAACCCTTGGTCTCACGACGGCCCAGGGCGGCCGACCGCGCCTTGGCCGGGGCGATGTGGGCCGACAAAGGTGCGGCGCCATCGAGCCGGATCATGCCGAGCAGGTGCCCGCCGTCGTCTGCCACAGCAATGGTGACCGCCCATTTGTTCTGTTCAGCATGGCGCCGTGCGGCGTCGAGAACAGCCTGGACGTTATCGACCGAAAGCATGGGTTTGGTGTTCATATACTTCCTTATAAGGTTTTTTCTGATAAGCCCGCACTTTACCGCTACTTGGGGGGTAGGGTAAACTTCGCAACTGATTTGCCGACCACCACCCTCCCGCCCATTGCGCTTGCAGTGCCCGTTGCGCGGGTGATTCATTCTGGTAACCCCATGTCCGCTCCACCACCACAGAACAGCAGCACCCGGTCGCCCCGCACGCCCGAACTGCGTTGTATCCGGTTACTGGCAGTAGCGGCTTGTGTAATTCTTACCGGTTGCGCCACACAAAACGAACAATACGCGCTCAGTGAACCCGGCTCTTCAATGCTGGTTGGCGACCGCTCCCACCGCGATCACTACCTTGCCGACGTGCGCTCCGACCCACTGGGCGCGTATCTGGCAGCACAAGACAATGTGAGCCGCAGCAACGCACCACGCGGCCTGGCCAGCACGGCACTCAATTACCTGGGCATCAAATACCGCTTCGGCGGCGACACACCCAACAGCGGTTTCGACTGCAGCGGGCTCGTGCGCTACGCAGCCGAAAAGTCACTGGGCCTCAAGCTGCCGCGCCGCTCGAACGAAATGGCGCGCCTGGGCGAATCAGTACAGCGCAACCAGCTCGAACGCGGTGACCTGGTGTTCTTCAACACGCGCGGCCAGCGGTTCTCACATGTTGGCATTTATTTGGGAGAAGGCAAGTTTGTCCATGCTCCCAGTAGCGGTTCTCGCGTACGTGTCGAAGACATGAATATTGCGTACTGGAAGAAACGCTATAACGGCGCACGCCGGCTCGCGTCGAGCAACCATGCGAACCGGGTCAGCGGTAAAACCGCGCCCGCTCAGTCGGTCGCAAAGAAATAACTCACAGGCAGCGGCTTTGCCGAGACCGCTGCCGCCCTCCCCCTGCGGCACGCCACCACGCGCCGCATGAGCATGCAGCAAGCGGTGTGCCAGCGCCCGAGCCAGGCCCGGGCCGGCAACATCGGTCAGATCACGATTTCGACCGTTCCGCTACAGGCAGGCCCGCCTCCTTCCAGGCGCTGAACCCGCCGTCCATGTGGCAGACCTTGTCCATGCCCATGTCTTGCAGGGCGGCGGTGGCCAGGCTCGAACGCCAGGCAGACCCGCAATACAACACGAATTCCTTGCCCGACCCAAAGATTTCCTTGTAGTACGGGCTTTCAGGATCGACCCAGAATTCGAGCATGCCGCGCGGCGCGTGAAACGCGCCAGGCACCATGCCCTCGCGTTCCAGCTCGCGGACATCGCGAATATCAACAAAAACGGTATCGGGATCGCCCAGTTTGGCGTGGGCTTCTTCGAGCGTGAGCGTACGAATGCGGGCGCGGGCTTCGCTTATCAGCTGCTTATAGCCTTTGGTGACAGGCATTTCTTTCCCCCTTTGTGGATGAAACGACGCTGCACTATAGCGTGATTATGGCCCGCCCCCCTAGCGCATGAATGCTATTTTCTTGCGCCGCACGCCCGCGGGCAGGCGGCCTCGCAATACCCACATTGGGCCAGCGCCTGCTTCATGCTGCAGACCGATCTCCGGCAGGCCAGCACCCGGATGCCGGAGCGCTGCGCCGCCGCCCGGAAGGTCTTCATCACGTTGTGGCCGAGGAAGTCGGTCAGCAGGATCAGGAGCTGGGTACCCGAAGGCAGCTGCAGGGTCTTCTTCTGATGCGACGGGTCCCGACCACTGATGTGCTGCATGATCGCGATGTTGTGACCCTTCAGGACATCTGGAATATTGCCCAGGCGATCCGCGCCCACCACTACCGCACTGACGAGTTGAGACATGTGTCACCTCCGAATTGACGATAGTTAATGCTAATCATTCTTATTTACGCTGTCAATGTGAAAGCGTGACCTCCTTCACCGCCGTTTCAGTCGACCGCCTCCAGGGCCGGCGCGCTTTCCACGGCTTCCTGCACAACGTCGCGCGTGAGTTCGGGCGAGAGCATTTCGATCAGCACGTAAACATAGTCGCGCAGAAAGACACCGGACTTTACCGCCACCCGGGTGGTATGCGAGCCAAACAGGTGACCGGCCGGCAGGCCGATGAGGCCCTTGTCGCGACGCGGATCGTAGGCAATACCGGCAATGATGCCGATGCCCAGGCCGACGTCCACATAGGTCTTGATGACGTCGGCATCGAGGGCCTCAAGCACGATGTCGGGCTGAATGCCATGCTCGGCGAAGACTGCGTCGATCGAGCTTCGTCCCGTGAAGGCGCGGTCGTAGGTGACGATGGGGTACTGTGCCACCTGCTCAAGCGAGATGGCTCGCGCGGCACTGGAACGCAGCTCCGCCAGGGGGTGATCGGGCCGGATCACGATCGCATGCTCCCACTCGTACACCGGCAAGGTCGCCAGACCGGGCGTGCGGGCCAAGGCTTCGGTGGCGATGGCCATATCAGCCTGCTCATGCAGCACCATGCGGGCGAGCGTGGCCGGGTCTCCTTCTGCCAGCTGCAGGCGAACCTTGGGGAAGCGCTCACGGAAAGCCGGAATGACCCGTGGCAGAAGATACCGCGCTTGCGTATGCGTGCAGCCGATGGTCAGGCTGCCCTCGTCTTCTCGCGCGAACTCATCGCTGACGCGCTTGAGATTGTCGACCTCGCGCATGATGCGTTCGATGACCTGGGCGACCGCATGGCCCGGTTTGGTCAGCCCCTTGATGCGCTTGCCGTGGCGTTCGAAGATCTTGATGCCCAGCTCTTCCTCGAACTCGATGATCGCCTTCGATACGCCGGGCTGCGACGTGTACAGGCTGCGCGCCGCTTCGGTCAGATTGAAGTTGCGGCGTATGGTTTCGCGAACGAAGCGGAATTGCTGAAGGTTCATCAAGAGCCCCGATAGACCATGGGCCGGAAGGAAGACCTGCCTGCATGGCCGACGATTACGGGGCCCAGGGGGCTCCCGTGCAGTGTGTAAAGGCGGTGGCGGCCGCAGCCGGCAACTGTGCTCGGATATTTTATTTAT
>JAEZGR010000133.1 GCA_023437255.1 Pseudomonadota bacterium
CCGGCGCGCTGGCGCACGGCGTGCCTTTATTGGCGGCACGATTCCCGCGCAGCTATATCGACGCCAATCGCAGCGAAGAAGAGATAGACCCGAAGCTGCTCGACACGCCGTGGCCGCACCCCTTGCCGGATTCCCCGAAACTGAGGCTCGGCAAGGGTCTGATCTGGCGCATGATGGACGATGGCACGCCGATCTACGACCGCAAACTCACGCACGACGAGGTAAATCATCGGCTCGAAGCGTGCTGGCGGCCATACCACCAGGCGCTCAAGTCGATGGTCGATCGTGCCCATGCGCAGTTCGGGCAGGTTTGGCACATCAACTGCCATTCAATGCCCAGCGTGGCGGCACAGTTTGCCACCGACAAGCCTGGTCTGGTGCACCCGGATTTCGTGTTGGGTGATCGTGACGGCGAAACCGCCGCACCGGCGTTTCGCGAGTTCGTGGCCGCGTTCCTGAGAGGACGCGGCTACAGCGTGGCGGTCAACGATCCGTACAAGGGCGTGGAGATCGTGCGGCGCTGTGGTGACCCTGCAGCGGGTCGTCACAGCCTGCAGCTTGAAGTGAATCGCAAGCTGTACATGGACGAGATTTCGCTGCGCCCGACGCAGGGTTTCGACAAACTGCAGGGTGATTTGGCGGATCTCGCCGGCGAACTGGTGCGCTGGGCCCGCGCTCAGCTCGCTGAACGTTGATGCCGACAGAACGCAAGTCCATACGCATCGACGCCGCCCGCCTGTGGCAGAGCGTCGAGGCGCTCTCGGAGTTCACCGACCCGCAGCGCCCCTGGACGCGGCGGGCCTTCACGCCATTGCATGCCCAGTCGCGCGAGTGGCTGATGGCGCGCATGCGTGCCGCCGGGCTGGAACCGACGATCGATTCAGCGGGCAACCTGATCGGTCGTCGCGCCGGGCGTCGTGACCTGGCGCCGCTGGTCACCGGATCCCATTGTGATACGGTGGTCGATGGCGGGCGCTTCGACGGCATCATCGGTGTATTGGCCGGTATCGAGATTGCGCAGGCTCTGCACGAAGCGGGAATGCAGCTTCGGCATCCGCTCGAAGTCATTGATTTTCTGTCGGAAGAGCCCAGTGACTACGGCATTTCGTGTGTGGGCAGCCGCGGCCTGAGTGGTCTGTTGAGTGCCGAAATGCTTGCATCGCCGCGCCCAGATGGAGAAACCCTGGCGCAAGGCATGCGCCGCGCAGGTGCCGACCCCGACAGGCTGGGGGCTGCACTTCGGCCAGCGGGCAGCGTGGCCGCTTTCGTCGAGCTGCATATCGAACAGGGTCCTGTTCTGGAATCCCGAGGGCTGCAGATTGGCATCGTGAGTCATATTGTCGGCATACGGCGCGTGGCGCTCACTGTGAGCGGCCGCCCCGACCATGCCGGCACGACGCCAATGGATCTGCGCCAGGATGCGCTGGTCGGTGCGGCGCGTCTGATCGACGCGGCGCAACAGCGCGCTGAATCTTTGGCAGGCAGGCCTCATTATGTCGTGGCCACGGTAGGTCGCCTGGAGATGACGCCTAACGTGCCCAACGCCGTTCCCGGTCGCGTGGACCTGGTTCTGGAAGTGCGCAGCGACAGCGATGAGGTATTGAATCAGTTCCCCGAAGTCGTGCTCGCGCACACAGAGTCAGGCCTGCGGGCCTTGCGCGTGTCAGTGTCCATGCGGGAACTCAGTCGGTCGTCTCCTACCGCTTGCGACCCCACCGTGATGCGTACGATCGAGCGTGCGGCTGAACGTCTGGGCTATGGGTATTCGGTGCTGCCCAGCGGCGCCGGTCACGACGCCGCCTACATGGAGCGGCTGGGCCCGATGGGCATGGTGTTCGTGCCGTGCAGGGGTGGCCGCAGCCATTGCCCGGAAGAATGGCTTGAGCCAGCACAGCTGCTCGACGGCACGCGCGTGCTGGCCCATGCGCTGCTGGCGCTCGACGAAGCGGGCACCTGAGCGCGATCAGGAACGGTAGTCGGCGTTGATGCTGACGTACTCGTGCGAGAAATCGCAGGTGTAGACGGTTTCCGACGCGTTGCCCCGGCCGAGCGCGATGCGTACCGTGATCTCGGCTTCCTGCATGACACGCTGCCCGTCTTCTTCGGTGTAGGCCGGATGCCGGCCGCCTTCGCTGGCGACCAGGGTGTCGCCGAGCCACATGCGAGTGCGCGAGACGTCGAGGTCGGCAATGCCGGCATACCCGACCGCGCAGAGGATTCGCCCCAGGTTGGGGTCGGATGCGTAGAACGCCGTCTTGACGAGGGGTGACTGCGCGACCGCGTAAGCCACCTTGAGCGCTTCTTCGGTGCTGCCGGCTTCTTCGACCTGGACCGTGATGAACTTGGTGGCGCCTTCGGCATCGCGCACGATCTTTTGCGCCAGTTCGAGGGCAGCTTCGGCCAGCGCTTCGAAAAGAACGGGGTAACGCGGATCGCCAGTTGACTCGATGGTGGCACCGCTGCGACCGCTCGCCATGATGATGAATGAATCGTTCGTCGAGGTATCGCCGTCGACGGTGATACGGTTGAACGAGCGGTCGGCGATCTGGCGGGTGAGTGCTTCGAGCAGCGCCGGTGCGAGACCAGCGTCGGTGGCGAGGAAGCCCAGCATGGTGGCCATATTGGGGCGGATCATGCCGGCGCCCTTGCTGATGCCGGTAATGGTGACCGTGTGCTCGCCCAGCGTAATGCGGCGCGAAGAAATCTTGGGCTGCGTGTCGGTGGTCATGATGCCGAATGCGGCATCGAACCAGTTGCCTTCCTGAAGATTGGAAACTGCGGCGGGCAGGGCGGCCTGAACGCGATCGACGGGCAGCGGCTCGAGAATCACGCCCGTGGAAAAGGGCAGTACCTGCTCGGGCTGCAGGCCGAGCAGGCCCGCCAGCGATTCACAGGTCTGCTGAGCGGCCTGCAGACCAGGTTGCCCCGTGCCCGCATTGGCATTGCCCGTATTGATGACCAGCGCGCGGATGCCCTGACCGCCGGCAAGGTGCCGTTCACAGACCTGAACGGGTGCAGCACGAAAGCGGTTCGTGGTGAACACACCGGCGACCGAGGTGCCGGGCGCAAGTCGGAACACAGTGAGATCTTTGCGGCCGGCCTTGCGGATGCCGGCTTCTGCCGTACCGATCTCGATGCCGGCTACAGGGTGAATGTCTGACTGCGATGGAATATGTAGATTGACGGCCATGGTTCCCGCGGGCGGTAAGAAGAGGAAGATGGACCGTCAATTCTAGCGCAGCGGCGGATCAGTGCGATGCAGTGGTCGCTTCTCGCGGCAACGCTGCCTGGCCGGCCATTTTCAGTTCACCCAGCAAATCGAAAAGCAGCTGCCGGCGGCTTTCGGGCAGGTCGCCGAACAGCTCGGACACCCATTCCTGGTACGCGGCGGACATGCGGCGGAAGCTCTGGCGACCCTTGGCCGTGAGGCGGATCAGGCAGCTGCGCCGGTCGGTGTCGACCTTGACGCGCTCGACCAGGCCGTCGCGTTCGAGCTGGTCGGTGATGCCGGTGATGTTGCCGTTGGTGACCATCATGCAACGCGACAGATCACTCATTTTCATGCCTGTAGGCGCGTTGGCGAGTTGTGCCATGAGGTCGAAGCGCGGGAGTGTGGTGTCGAAGCGGGTGCGCATCAGGCTGCGCAGGCGGTTCTCGACCAGCGTGCTGCAGGTGAGCATGCGCAGCCAGAGACGCAGTTCAGGCGCATCGTGAGTGCGGGCCCAGCTTTCGCGGTCGGGATTCGCAAACCCGGTCAGGCAGGTGTTGTTGGAATCTTTCATGTGCAGCCCCAGTTCATGGAGGCCGGCCCGGGGCGGGCCGGCTAGGTCTGCACAGTTTAGGTATCGATGATTGCCGAGACCTTGATTTAAGGCAGGAAATTATGCATTCATCCCGTCGTATCTGACGGGTTCAGCTGCTTGTCAAGGTTTCAAACACGTTTTCAGCGATATCGAGCGTTTCGTCGATGACGGCGGAGTCGTGCGCGCCCGACACGAAGCCCGCTTCGAAGGCGGACGGTGCGAAATGCACGCCGCGTTCCAGCATGCCGTGGAAGAAACGCTTGAACAGCTCGACGTTGGAATCCGACACTTCGGCGAAGGTGGTGGGCACGCTCTCGCGGAAATAGATGCCGAACATGCCGCCGACGGAGTCGGCGCTGAAGGCCAGCCCTGACGCCCGGGCGCGCGCCTGCAGGCCCTGCGCCAGCTGGCTGGTGCGGGCTTCGAGCTGCTCGTAGAAACCGGGCTGATCAAGGAGACGCAGCGTGGTCAGGCCAGCCGCCACCGCCACCGGATTACCCGACAGCGTGCCCGCCTGGTACACGCCGCCCAGCGGTGCGATGTGCGCCATGATGTCAGCCCGGCCGCCGAAAGCGCCCACCGGCATGCCGCCGCCGATGACCTTGGCCAGGGTGGTGAGGTCGGGGGTCACACCGCTCAAGCCCTGCACGCCGCGGGGGCCGGCGCGGAAGCCCGTCATGACTTCGTCGAAGATCAGCACGGTGCCGTATTGGGTGCAGAGTTCGCGCAGGCCTTCGAGGAAGCCGGGCCGCGGCTTGACCAGATTCATGTTGCCGGCAATGGGTTCAACGATGATGCAGGCGATATCGTCGGGGTACTGTTTGAATGCGGCCGCGACCGAATCGAGATCGTTGAAGTCGAGCACCAGCGTGTGCTGCACGAACTCGGCCGGAACGCCCGACGAGGTGGGATTCCCGAACGTGAGCAGGCCGGAGCCGGCCTTGACCAGCAAGCTGTCGGCGTGGCCGTGGTAGCAGCCCTCGAACTTGATGATGCGTGTCCGGTTCGTGTAGCCGCGTGCGAGACGGATCGCCGACATCGTGGCTTCGGTGCCGGAACTCACCAATCGGACCTGTTCCATGGAGGGCAGACGTGCGATGATCGCTTCGGCGATTTCGATCTCGGCTTCGGTAGGGGCGCCGAACGACAGCCCGTTCTCGGCGGCTGCCTGCACGGCGCGGACGACCTCGGGGTGCGCATGGCCGAGAATGGCCGGGCCCCAGGAACCGAGGTAGTCGATATAGCGCGTGCCCTCGGCGTCCCAGATATACGCGCCTTGTGCGCGTTCAATAAAGCGCGGCGTGCCGCCGACAGAACGGAAGGCGCGAACCGGTGAATTGACGCCACCGGGAATGGACTTGGCGGCGCGGTCGAAGAGGTCGGAATTGCGGGACATGGCGTGCTCGATAACGGTAAGACTTTGAATATGGCCGGCGGGTTGCCCGCCCACCAGGGCGTTTAGTTGAACAGCGCAGTGCAACGCTGCGCGGCGGCGCGGATATCGGGGGCCAGGAAGACACCGCTGATGACGGCGATGCTGTCGGCGCCCGCGGCAATGACTTCTGCGGCGTTGTCGGGCGTGATGCCGCCGATGGTGACGATGGCCGGCCGTGGCGTCTGGCCCGCTGACTCCGCAATGCGGCGCCCCTGCTGAATGTGCTCGGGCAGGGCGCGCACGGCCTGCGGTTTGACGCTGGAAGGGAACACGGCGCCAAAGGCGAAGTAGTCGACGTCGGCCAGCAGCGCGCGCTCGGCCAGTGACGGGTCGTTATAGCATGAGCACCCGAGAATGCGGTCGGGGCCCAGGGCCGTGCGCGCATCGATCAGGCTGCCGTCGTCGCGACCCAGGTGAACGCCGTCGGCGTCGACCAGCGCAGCCAGGCGCCAGTCATCGTTGATGATGCTCACCACGCCCAGGTCACGGCACTTTTGTACGACCACGCGCGCCTGTGCCAATGCCGCGTCGGGCGCGGCCGTTTTTCGGCGCCACTGGAAGGCGGTCATGCCGCCGGCGGCGGCAGCTTCGATCGCTGCCAGCATGCGGTCGGTGTCGTCCCAGTCGGGAGACACCCCGTACAGGCCCCCCGGAAAGCGCAGGCCTTGCCAGTCTCGCCTGGGGCCGGCGCCGGAAGCCTGACCGAAAGGGGCGTCGGTAGAAGTCATTGACGGCTCCTGTTCAAGATTCGTGTGCCCATGCCGGGTTGAAACACGCGGCTTGCCATGGCCCGGGCGATGTCCAGGCCACGTTCGACTGCCTGCGGGACTTCGTGCCCACGCGCCATTTCGGTGGCAATGACTGTGGCGAGCAGGCCGTCGGTGCCGCCAACCGGCTGGTTGTTCACTGCCGGCCAGCTTTGCGTCTGCCCGTGCTCGTCGCGCAGGATGCAGGAAAGCCCGGCGCCACTTTGCGGCACGCCCGTGACAAGCACGGCGTTGGCACCGTATTCGAGCAGCGCGTCGAGCGCCGAGTCAAAGGCCGCGCCGGGAAGGATCCCTTCGGACTGCCATTGTTGCAGAAGGGTGTGGTCGATGACGGCCAGATCGGTTTGCGGCAGCACCAATTCGAGCAGCGCGGTCTGACTGTCTTCGGCGTCGAGATCGTCGTCGTCAGCGGTGGTGGGCGGGCGCTGCAGATGCACCACCAGCGGGATATCGGTGTAGTCGGCCGCGATCTGGGCCAGCACACTTACGGTTTCCGTTGTATAAAGCGGGCCGGCCTTCATGGCATGCACCGGCATGTCTTCGAGCAGGCAACGGGCCTGATCGTCCATCAGCTCTGGGGTTATTGCCTCGATGTGCTCGAGGCCGGCGGTATCCTGTACCAGCGTGCCGGTGAGCACCGAAATTGCATGGCAACCCGTTTCGGCGCACGTTACGGCTTCGGCGGGCAGGCAGGTCGAGCCGCTGGGGTCGAAGGGCCCGAAGATCATCAAGACGGGAATGGGCGCTGCAGACACGGCGAGAACGTTGGAATCAGGCAGCACCCTATGGGGTGCAGACCTTGGGTTTAGTAACATTGGCCCCATTCTATAGGAAGCCGGGTTTCCCGCACGGCTTCCCCATTAAAGCGAGCAACAAAACATGCGAACCTGGATGTGTTTGATCTGTGGATGGATATATGATGAGGAAGCCGGTCTTCCGGAAGAAGGCATCCCGCCTGGTACCCGTTGGGAAGACGTGCCGCCCAATTGGGTCTGCCCGGAATGTGGGGCTCGCAAGGAAGACTTCGAATTGATCGAGGTCTGAAGTCGGGCTGATGCGCCTGAGTCATCGCCCAGGAGGATGAGCCATGTCTGAGAATAAGCGTTCCGAATCCTTTGTCGACCTCTCGCAGCAATTGCTGCTTGCCATGCCGGGCAAGGTCATGGGCAGCCTTGCAAATACGGTGATCTATATTTGCGAACATACCGATCAGGGAGCCCTGGGGCTCGTGATCAATCGACCGACCGATCTGACCGTGGGTGATCTGCTCAAGCGCCTCGATCTGCCCCTTTCGCTTGAGATCGGCCCGCGTCAGGAAGCCCCTGTGTTCTTCGGCGGCCCGGTACAGACCGACCGCGGCTTCGTGTTGCACATGCCGGTGGGCGGCTATGGCTCCAGTATTCGTCTGGGCGAGGTCGCACTCACCACGTCGCGCGATGTTTTGCAGGACGTGGCTGTGGGCAAGGGGCCGGAGCACATGCTCATCACGCTCGGCTATGCGGGCTGGGCGGCCGGCCAACTCGAAGACGAGATGGCGCAGAATGCCTGGCTCAATGTCGAGGCCACACACCAGATTCTGTTCGACATGCCGCCCGAACGCCGCTATGAAGCTGGCCTTGCGCAGCTGGGTATCGAAAGCGCAATAATGCTGTCGGGCGAAGCCGGCCATGCCTGACGTCGCGGCGGGCCCCCACGAAACGCTGCTGGCGTTCGATTACGGCTTGAAGAAGATCGGGGTGGCCATCGGCAATACGCTCACGCGGCAGGCCAGGCCGCTGCAGATTCTGCGGCCGGTAACGCGCGAACAGCGTTTTACAGCGATCGGCAACCTGTTCGACGAATGGCAGCCCGATCGTGTCGTGGTAGGCCTGCCCCTTACCACCGACGGAGGTGAGCAGCATGCGACACGCCACTGTCGGCGCTTTGCCAATCAACTGCATGGGCGTTATGGCGTGGCAGTCGAGCTGGTCGACGAGCGCGGCACAAGTATGGAGGCGCAGCACCTGCTGGGCAATAACGACGATGACGACGCCCTGGCCGCCGCGCTGATTTTGCAGCGTTACTTCGACACGCTCGGTATGGGGGCTATTCCGCCGCCTTCGGGCGTCTGACGGGCGGGCAGGCCACCTGCACCAGGCGATGGTCGTGCATGCGCAGCGCCGTAAGCTGGCGACCCCATACGCAACCAGTATCCAGGCAAATGGCATCGGGCCGTATCATCAGGCCCAGCGTCGACCAATGTCCGAACACCACCGTGTGGTCATCGAGCTTGCGCCCCGGCACATCGAACCAGGGCACCAGGCCATCGCGGCCATCGGGCGCGTCTTTGTGCGCGAAATCCATGCTGCCGTCGGGGCGGCACATGCGCATGCGCGTCATGGCGTTCACGATCACACGCAGGCGCTTGAGTGGCTCCAGGTCCTCGCTCCAGTGGTCGGGTTCGTTGCCATAGATACGGTCGAGCACCTGAGCCCAGCGAGGGCCGCGCAGAGCCTGTTCCACCTCGCGCGCCAGCGCTTCGGCCTGGCGGGCGCCCCACGGCGCGAGGATGCCGGCATGAACGAGAATGTGCCCGTGTTCCCTGTGCAGTAACGGGCGGTGGCGCAGCCAGTCGATAATGCCCTCGGCGTCGGGAGCGCTCAACACATCATGAAAGGTGTCTGATTTGCCGGGCTTCTTGACGCCTGCGGCGACCGCTAGCAGATGGATATCGTGATTGCCCAGCACACACGTGGCGCGCTCGCCCAGTGACATGATGGTGCGCAGCGTCTCCAGCGACTCCGGGCCGCGATTCACGAGGTCGCCTGCAAACCAGAAGCGTGCATGCGCATCCGCTGCAATATCAGGGTGTTCAAGCAGGCGATGCAACGGCTCATTGCAACCTTGCAGGTCGCCGATCATCCAGATGGGGTGTGTCGTCATCCCGGTGTCTAGCTCCAGGGCAGCCGCGTCTGCACGAAACGGCGCACGCCGTGCTGATTCTCCATGAGCAGCAGCGCGGAAAACGCGAGCGCCAGCGCCGCAAGGTTGGGAATCAGCGCCGTGACCCACGGGGCCCACTTGCTGAGCATGCCCACGTTCAGGGCCAGCTGATTCGTCATGAAGAAGCCCACGCCCAGGAGGATTCCGATGAAAACCTTGCTGCCGACACCGCCTCTGCGTGTCTGCATGTAGGCGATGGGTGCGGCAATGGTCATCATCACGAAAA
>JAEZGR010000145.1 GCA_023437255.1 Pseudomonadota bacterium
GACTGTGGGAGAGCTGGGCACCATTGCAGCGTCAGTGGGTATTCTCATGGAGTTCCTCGCCAGCCACCCCGACATTCAGCGGCAACTACGTGATTCACCTGCGCAGCTGCCCGTCGCCATCGACGAAATTCTGCGCATACACGCTCCGTTGATCCTGAACCGGCGCATCACGACGCGCGAGGTGGAACTGGCTGGCCGCAGCCTGCCGGCTGGAACTCGCATTGCCGTGCTATGGGCCTCGGCGAACCGAGACGAAACCGTGTTCGGCGATCCCGACGAATTCCGCCTTGACCGCGATCCTGATTTAAACCTGCTGTACGGTGCGGGCATTCACGTCTGCCCGGGCGCGCCGCTCGCGCGCCTGGAACTGCTTTCAGTCATGCAGGCGTTGCTGGCGCAAACCGCATGGATCGCCCCCGACCGGCACAGAACGGGCACCCGTGCCCGCTACCCCGGTAGTGGATTTGCGTCTTTACCTCTGCACATCGACAGAGCGGTTCCAGCTGCCTCGTAAAATTCGTTGACACGGTTTGTTCCGGCATTCTGATTGATCCGGAGTGCGCGGGGCGGCGCCATCATTTAATATGCCTGCGACCTCACAATAAAGCGTATGCATAGGAGACACACCGTGCCCACACCCGAGAAGATCACCTGCGTAGAAGATTTCCGGCGGCTTGCGCTGCGCCGGGTACCACGCATGTTCTACGACTACGCAGATTCCGGCTCATGGACAGAGGGCACGTATCGCTCCAATGAAGACGATTTCCACCGGCTCAAGTTTCGCCAGCGCGTCGCCGTCGACATTGAACGGCGCAATCTGCGCACCACCATGGTGGGCGAACACGTGGCCATGCCGGTCGCTCTGGCACCCACAGGGCTGACCGGCATGCAACATGCCGACGGCGAGATCCTTGCCGCGCGAGCCGCCGAGAAGTTCGGCGTGCCTTTCACGCTGTCCACAATGAGCATCTGCTCCATTGAAGACATCGCCGCGCACACCAACAAACCATTCTGGTTCCAGCTGTACGTGATGCGCGATCGCGACTTCATGGAACGCCTCATCGACCGCGCCAAGGCCGCCAACTGTTCGGCCCTCGTGCTCACGCTCGATCTGCAGGTACTGGGGCAACGCCACAAAGACATCAAGAACGGGCTCACCGCGCCACCCAAACCCACCCTGGCAAATCTGATCAATCTGGCCACCAAGCCTCGCTGGTGCCTGAACATGCTGGGTACGAAGCGCCGCACGTTCGGCAACATCGTGGGCCACGCCAAGAACGTGACCGATGTGTCCTCGCTTTCCTCCTGGACAGCCGAACAGTTCGACCCCACGCTCAGCTGGAAGGACCTCGAATGGATCAAGAAGCGCTGGGGTGGCCGCATCATCCTGAAAGGCATCATGGAGCCCGAAGACGCGCGTCTGGCGGCCGAGTCCGGTGCCGACGCGATCATCGTCTCGAATCATGGGGGGCGTCAGCTCGATGGGGCACCGTCGTCGATCTCGGCATTGCCACGGGTGGTACATGCCGTGGGCAAAGACATTGAAGTCTGGGTCGACGGTGGCATCCGGTCAGGGCAAGACGTCCTGCGCGCCGTGGCACTGGGTGCGCGCGGCACCATGATCGGGCGGGCATTTCTGTATGCCTTGGGCGCAATGGGTGAACGCGGCGTACACCGCTGCCTCGAGATCATTGCCAAGGAGCTCGATATCTCGATGGCGTTCTGCGGGCGCACCGACATCCAGCAGGTCGATCGCTCGATTCTGCTCAACGGCGATATCTTCGACCGTTACTGAACAGGATCTGTAATTTCCGGGGTGAGCCTGGGCCGCCCTGCCTCGACCTCGGTCAGCGGCTCGACTTCCTGCAGCGTTTGCAGGCACCGTTCGGTGAGCCGCTGATACTGCCGGGTACCGAAAGACTTGCCGGCAATGTCGGCATCGCCGAGCTCACGCACCACCCGGGCCGGTGCCCCCAGCACCATGCTGCGTGGAGGAATCTGCATGCCCGCTTTCACGAACGCCATGGCGCCCACGATGCTGTCCGCACCGACATCTGCCCGATCCATGACCACCGCGTTCATGCCCACCATGGCGTTGCGACCGATATGGCAGCCGTGCAACACCGCGCCATGGCCGATATGGCCGTCGTCGTCGATCAGGGTGTCCTGCTGAGCAATGCCGTGAATGACGCAGCTGTCTTGCACATTGGCGCCACGCCCCATGACGATGCGGCCGAAGTCGCCACGCAACGACGCCAGCGGCCCGATGTAGCATCCGGGGCCGACGATCACGTCGCCAATGAGTACCGCCGTGGGGTGCACATAAGAAGTGGGGTCGACCACCGGCGTGATGCCGTTGATGGCGTAGACCTTGAGCATGCCTGTCTCCCTGATTCTGGTTTCCGCCGTTTATAGCATGCCGGGCACGCAACCTGCCCGGTTTTGTCAGTCCCGGAAATGCCGGTTACACCGTGCTACCCCACCGTAGGAGGGGCGTGCCGCCGCTCGGATAAACACCGATTGCGACGCGGTTGCACCCGGCCTTAAGATGGGCTGTACCCGAGCCTACCGCAACAGGAGAATCCCCCATGGCGACGACCACATTGGGCGTCAAGGTCGATGAGTCCGTGCGCGACCGTCTGAAGACCGCGTCGGAGCAAACTGGTTACACCGCCCATGCACTGCATAAACAGGCATTGCTCAGCTACCTGACCCGCATCGAAAAAGGTCAGCTGCCGGCAGAACTTTATCCGGGCGCGAACGGCGAAGGTACCGACGACGACGAATCCGCCCATCAGTTGCCATCGCCGTTTCGCGAGTTTGCCCGATCGGTGCAACCGCAGTCGGTGGGGCGTGCGGCCATCACGGCGGCCTACCGCAAGGCCGAGGAAGAATGCGTTCCGCTGTTGCTGCCCCTGGCCGAAGTGCCCAAGCCCGAAGCGGTGCGTGACCTGGCCACGAAACTGGTGACGCGCCTGCGTGAAAAGCGCAAGGGCGGCGGCGTAGAGGGCCTCATTCAGGAGTTTTCGCTGTCGAGCCAGGAAGGCGTCGCCCTCATGTGCCTGGCCGAGGCCCTGCTGCGCATTCCCGATCGCGCCACGCGCGATGCACTGATCCGCGACAAGATCGCCAAGGGCGACTGGAAATCGCACACGGGCGGCTCCACCTCTCTGTTCGTGAATGCGGCCACCTGGGGCCTGGTGTTGACCGGCAAACTGGTGGCTGTGAACAGCGAAGCGAGCCTCTCCAGTGCCCTCACGCGACTCATATCCAAGGGGGGCGAACCCGTCGTGCGCCGAGGGGTGAACATCTCCATGCGCATGATGGGCGATCAGTTTGTCTCGGGACAGTCCATTTCCGAAGCGCTCGCCAA
>JAEZGR010000181.1 GCA_023437255.1 Pseudomonadota bacterium
CAGCAGCAGACCGGTCCACAGCAGCGGCAGCGTGATCGCGTCGGGCAGCAGACCGGTCCGCGCGTCAATGAAGGCCAGCAACAGCAGCGCAGTACAGGCCACGGCGGCCGCAAGGGTGCGCATGGAGGGCTCGAGCGCGGCCGGCAAGGCCGCCAGAAGCAGCACCGACACGCCCAACAATGCCGAGGAACGCAATGGCCTGAAGCGCCGCCGGCATGAGCTCGGAGGAGTTTGCCGCCGCCACAGGGTGGCCGCGGCGGCCGCCCGCAGCGTGGCACCTTCAATGGCTTCACCTCGCGCGATCCGCCGCGCGTATTCCCGGGCCAAGGCATCGCACACGAGGGCGGCCAATACGGCCGCCGGCAAGACCGCCCAACCCCAATAAGCGAGGCTCATCAAACACCCAAACCGGGCGGAAATGCGTAGAATGAAAAAGCGACGTTTTCACAGCGCCTTCGATGGAATACCTCATGCCCGCACATCTTCCCCTCCGCCGTTTCCGCTCTGCCAGCCTGTTGGGCGCCCTGGCCATTGCCGCCATTGCCACCGGTTGCGCGCAGCCGCAGCAAAGCGCCGCGCTGTACGATTCCTCGCGCGAGAACACCCGTCTCGACGCCGAAAACCAAGCCCTGGGCCGCACCCCTCAGGCGCAGCCGCAGATCAAACTCGGTTTCGGCAGCACGGGCGAGCCCCCCCTCACTGCCGAACAGGCTGCCCAGCAGGAAGCCGAGGCCGCCCAGGCCATGCCGCGCCCACTCGCCGAGGCGCGCAGTTTCCTGGGTACGGTGCCCTGCCCCACAGGCATGGCCTGCGAGGCATCACGCTTCATGGTCACCCTTGCGCCCAGCGGCGAATGGCGTTCGCGCACCACGCTGCTGGTGGGCAACCAGCCCAGCCAGTCGCTCACCGAGCAGGGCTGCTGGAACATCATCGGCAACGAGCCGCTGCGCATCGCGCTGGTACACCAGAACCGCGACACGGCCAAGGCCGACCTGACCTTCGTGAACGACAACATGCTGCGCGTGCATGCCATCAACGGCGTGCAGCCCATGCTCGAACACCGGCTCACGCGCCAGGCCGACCTCGACCCGATCGACGAGCTCAAAGACCGACCGGCACTGAACTGCTGATCTGACACGCCCAGGCACCCGCCAGGCTACCAGGGCGCACGCCCGCCGGGCGCCAGCAGACGGTGCGCCAGCTCGACCGCATTGCGGACCTGCATTTTCTGGAAGATGCGGGCGCGGTGCGCCTCGATCGTGCGCTGCGAAACGCCCAGCTCGGCGGCAATCACCTTGTTGGGCTTGCCCCTGGCCACGTACGTCATCACATCACGCTCGCGCGGTGTCAGCACCGAGACGCGGCTGTCGCTCAACCCTGACCGCATGAAGTCGCTCATCGCCCTCTCCTGAATGTGTGTGGGGCGCCCATTCTGGCACGCACACAGGGGGCGGGCTACGCTCGTTTCCTGCCATGGATGAAAATGTCCCGGCACGCGGCCGGGACGATCAAATCATGCAAGGCGGCGAGGTTCAGCGCTCGATTTCGAGATTGTCGATGAGCCGGGTCACGCCCAGGCGCGCGGCCGCCAGCACCACCAGCGGCTCACCTGCGCCCACTTCATCGGCGGTGGGTGCCTTGAGGTCGCGCTGTCGGCGCACCGAGAAATAGTCGACCTGCCAGCCGTGACGCTCGAGCTCGGCCACGCCATCGGCCTCGACCACCGCAAGATCCGTTTCGCCATCGCGCACGCGCTGTGCCACATTGCTCAGTTCGCGGTATAGGCGCGGCGCCTCGCTGCGCTCCTCGGGCGACAGATACACATTGCGCGACGAGAGCGCCAGGCCGTCGGTGTCGCGCACGGTCTCGTGCGCCAGCACATTCACGGGCAGGCGGAACTGACGGCACATTGCCCGTACCACCATGAGCTGCTGGTAGTCCTTCTTGCCGAAGACGGCCACACGCGGCTGCACACAGGCAAACAGCTTCATGACGACCGTGCTGACGCCATTGAAAAAGCCCGGGCGGAACTCGCCTTCGAGAATGTCGCCCAGATCGGGAGGCCCCTGGATGCGATAGCTTTGCGGCTCGGGGTACATCTCGCGTTCGTCGGGCGCGAACAGCACGTACACATTGCGATCGCGTTCCAGCTTCTCGATGTCGGCCGCCAGCGTGCGCGGATAACGGTCGAAATCCTCATTCGGCCCGAACTGCAGGCGATTCACGAAGATGCTGGCCACCACCGGGTCGCCATGCTGGCGCGCCAGCTTCATCAGGGCCAGGTGCCCTTCGTGCAGATTACCCATGGTCGGCACGAACGATACGTTCAGTTGGCCACGCAACTGGTCGCGCAGTTCTTCGATGGTGTGAACGACTTTCAAGAAACGCTCCGTTCAATAGGGAATCGCGCCGCGGGCTCAGGCCGCCGCGCGCAAATAGGAGAGACGCACGTAGATCGGTGCGTAGGGCTCGGCCTGGGTGATATCGAGCAACGATTCGCGCGCCAGCTCGAGCATTGCCAGGAAGTGCACCACGATCACCGCCACGGTGTCGCCCTGCCCGACACGCTCCATGAACAGTTCACTGAATTCCATGAAGCGCACGTCGGCCAGACGGCGAAGTATAAGAGTCATGTGCTCGCGCACCGACAGCTGCTCACGCGTGATGTGATGGCGGGCGTTCAGGCGCGCACGACGCATGATCTCGCGCCAGGCGTCGCGCAGGTCTTCAGGGCTGACTTCGGGCAGCAGTTCTTCGACCGTGATGTTGGCGTGTGCCCGGCTGCGCTGGAAGTCGCGCCCCAGCTGCGGCAGCTGTTCGAGCTTGCGGGCCGCCAGCTTCATCTGTTCGTACTCAAGCAGGCGGCGCACGAGTTCGGCGCGCGGGTCTTCGACCTCTTCGCCTGTGTCGGACTTGCGCACGGGCAGCAGCATGCGCGATTTGATCTCGAGCAGCATGGCGGCCATGAGCAGGTATTCGCCCGCCAGCTCGAGGTTCTGCCGGCGGATCTGCTCGACATACGACAGATACTGGCGCGTGACGTCGGCCATGGGGATGTCGAGCACATTGAAGTTCTGCTTGCGTATCAGGTACAGCAGCAGATCGAGCGGCCCCTCAAAGGCTTCGAGAAAGACCTCGAGGGCGTCGGGAGGAATGTAGAGGTCTTGCGGCAGGCTGAACAGCGGCTCGCCGTACAGGCGCGCGAGCGCCACCGAATCGACTGTATCGGGCGTGCTGTCGGTCGGGGGTGAGACCAGTGCATTGATCTCACCCTCGGCTACCTTGCCAGGCGCCATGCCACCGGCTTCACTGGGCCGGGTAATACACGTAAGGCGGCTGCGGAACGTTGGCCTGCTTGTAGCCTTCCTGCAGCTCGGGGTCGATGCCCTTGTCCCACAGGCGGGCGCGACCCTCACGCTGGCGCAATTCGGTATCAGGACTCTGATCTTTCAGCTGACGGATCAGCTGCGTGACGTCGGACTCGTAGTGCTTGGACATGTCGGTAACGCTTATTCGGTTGACAGAGATAACGGGAGTTTACTTCACTCGGCCCGTCGGCCGGCAGCACCGCCAGCGGGCAGGAGCATCACGAGCTTGCAGTCGGGGCGGGTGGCCAGCCGGAAGGTGATCTGCTGATAACTCAGCCTGCCTTCGCGCGGATGCTGGAAGTCGCGCACGCCGCCCTGACGGTCAATGACGGTATGGCGCGTCCACCAGTGCGCAAAGACGGGGCTGTCGCGCAGCAGCTCCTGTATCACCTCGCGCACATCCTCTTCGCCGGTATGCGGGCCCGCGTCGGCTCGGAACTCGGCCACGACACGGCTCGCACGCTCTTCCCAATCGACCACCAGCGACCGCGCGGCGGGATCCAGAAAAATGTAGCGCAGCAGATTGGGGCGCTCGTCGCGCTCGGGCCAGCCATCGAAGAGCTTGAGAAACGGCGCGTTCCACGACATCACGTTCCAGCTGCGGTCGAGGATGTAGGCCGCGGCAGTGATGCTGTGCACGCAGTCGGCCAGCACCGGCGGCAAGGCGTCGCCGTCGCTGCGGCCGTGTTCCGGGTCGGTGCACTCGGCCAGTTCGAACAGGTAGTGGCGTTCGGCCCGTTGCAGTCGCAACACGCCGGCCAGGCGTGCCAGCACGGCCGGCGAGACGGTGACCGAGCGGCCCTGCTCGATCCAGGTATACCAGGTAGTGCTGATATCGCACAGCTGGGCCACTTCCTCGCGCCTGAGACCCGGTGTACGGCGCCGCTGGCCGGGTGGCAGACCCACTGCCTCGGGTTGCACGCGTGCACGGGCGGTGCGCAGAAAGTCGCCCAGGGCCTTGCGGCGGATGGCGTCCGGCGCCTGCTGAGCGCCGGAGCCGGTAGTGGAAGGCTCGCCCGCCATGCCGCCTCTGACCTCAGCGCAGCACGCTGGCCAACGTGCGCTTCACGTCGTCTTCATCGCGCCCGCTGCGC
>JAEZGR010000013.1 GCA_023437255.1 Pseudomonadota bacterium
GGCCCCACCTGCGGCCTGCTGCTGGCCGATCTCGGTGCCGACGTCATCAAGGTCGAGCCGCCGGGCGGCGATGCGACCCGCCGCCTCCTCGGCTCGGGCGCCGGCTTCTTTCCGGTTTTCAACCGCAACAAGAAGAGCCTGGCGGTGAACGTGAAGGATCCGCGCGGGCACGAGATCGTGCGGCGCCTGGTGGAGGGCGCCGACGTCTTCAGCGAAAACTTCAAGTCCGGCGTGATGGACGGCCTGGGCCTGGGCTACGAGACGCTGTCCGAGCTCAACCCGCGGCTGGTCTATGTCTCCCACAAGGGTTTCCTGCCCGGTCCGTACGAGAACCGCACGGCGCTGGACGAAGTGGTGCAGATGATGGGCGGCCTGGCCTACATGACCGGTCGACCAGGTGACCCGCTGCGCGCGGGCAGCAGCGTCAACGACATCATGGGCGGCATGTTCGGTGCCCTGGGTGTGCTGGGTGCCCTGGCCCAGCGCGGCATCACCGGCCTCGGCCAGGAAGTACAGTCGGCGCTGTTCGAGAACAACGTGTTTCTGGTCAGCCAGCACATGATGCAGTACGCCATCACGGGCGAAGCCGCCGCGCCGATGCCCGAGCGCATTTCCGCATGGGCGGTGTATGACGTGTTCTCGGTGAGCGATGGCCAGATCTTTCTGGCGGCAGTCAGCGAGGCGCAGTGGCAAACCTTCTGCAAAGCCTTCGGTTTCGACGACCTGCTGGCTGATCCCGCTCTGGCCACCAACAATCAGCGCGTCCAGGCGCGCGCCACGATGCTGCCCGAACTACGCCGCCGGCTCGCCGATTACACGGTCGCAGAACTTGCCGCGCGCTTCGAAGAGGCGGGCCTGCCGTTCGCACCCATCGTCAAGCCGGAAGAGCTCTACGACGACCCACATCTGCAGGCCACTCAGGGGTTGGCCGACGTGGCGCTGCCCGATGCCGAAGAGCCGGGCCGCAATGCAGGCGCGGCCCTGTTGCCGCTGCTGATGGGCCAGGGGCGCCTGGGCGTACGCCTTGACCCACCGCGGCGTGGCGAGCACACGACCGAGCTGCTGGAAAGCCTGGGTTATGAGCGCGAAACGATCGAGTCGCTGCGCGCGCGCGGCGCCATTTCTTGAAGTCAGTACGGCCGCTCGCCCGCGGCCATCACCCCACAGCAGCACCCTCACATAAGACAGGAGGAGATGACATGAACAAACTGTACAACCCTTTCGCGGGCAGGCGGCAGCTGCTCAAGGCGGCGCTGGGCGCGGCCGGTGCAATGGCCTTCACCGCTCCGCTGACCGCATTGGCGCAACTCGCGAACGGTCGGCCGATCCGCATGATTCTGCCGGTGGGTGTCGGCTCAGGCGTCGACACCATCACCCGTGCTGCCGGCCCTGCCATGAGCACCGCTTTCGGGCGCTCGGTGGTCATCGAAAACATGCCCGGTGCGGGCGGGATCATCGGCACTGCTGCGTTGCTGCGCGAGGCGGCTGACGGTCATACGGTGGGCATGGTGTCGAACAACCATGTGACCTTCCCCAGTGTGTACAAAAGCGTGCCCTTTGATCCGATCAACGATATCACGCCGATTTCGGTGGTGGGCTCCTCACCGTTTGTGCTGGTGGTGAATCCGGAACTCGAAGCCAACACCGTGCAGGAGCTGATTGCCCTTCTCAAGGCGAAGCCGGGGTATTACAACTTCGCTTCTTCAGGCAATGGCACCATTCTGCATCTGGCGGCCGAAATGTTCGTGCAGCAGGCCGATGTTGATGCGCGCCACATTCCGTACAAGGGAGTGGGTCCCATGATCACCGACATCATGAGCGGTCAGGTGCATTTCGGCGTGCTGTCCGTGCCTTCGGTGGCGGGGCAGCTGGCAAGTGGCGGGCTGCGCGCCGTGGGGGCGTGTGGCGCCAGCGCAGCAAGCGTCTGCCCGATCTGCCCACGCTGCGCGAGCAGGGCCTGCCTGATTACGATGTATCGGGCTGGTTCGCCACGATCGCGCCGGCGGGTTTGAGCGAAGAGAACGTCAAGGCGATCTACGCCGGTCTCAAGAGCGCATTCACCGATGCTGAAGTACAGAAGGCCATGGAAGCGCAGGGTAACGACATCTGGCTGATGGATCCGGCGGCTACGGCAGACTACTTCCGCAGTGAAATGAACAAGTACGCGACCATTGTCAAGAACGCCAACATGGAGCCGGTGTAAGAGCTGGCGATGCTCGGAAATGGCGGCCTGGAGCCGCCATTTTGTTCTGCCCGGGCTAGGGCGGAGGCGGGGAATACCGTCATGATTCCGGAGCGGATCAGCGACGACGAATTCGTTTGACAATGAGAAATTTCAAGTGCATTGTGGCGGTTTGAAAGTCTGAATTCATGAAGATTCTTGGTTTCCAACTCCTCATAGGCGATTACCTCGCACGCAGCGTGCGGGGCGTCTCGTGTGCGCCGCCGATGTAAAGAGCCGGTCCGTCCTTCTCTTACATCGTCACGCATCAAGGAGCCAAGAAATGGCAGATCTTTTCGACAACCCCATGGGTCTCATGGGGTTCGAGTTCATCGAGTTCGCCTCGCCCACGCCCAACGTCATCGAACCCGTGCTCGAAAGCATGGGCTTCACCAAAGTGGCCAACCACCGCTCGAAGGCCGTGTCGCTGTATCGACAGGGTGATATCAACGCCATCGTCAACTGCGAACCCAAGAGCCCCGCCGCCTACTTCGCCGCTGAACACGGCCCCTCGGTGTGTGGGTTTGCCTTCCGGGTCAAGGACGCCCAGAAAGCCTACGCGCGCGCCCTGGAGCTGGGTGCACAGCCGCTCGAAATGCCCACCGGCTATATGGAACTGCGCCTGCCGGCGATCAAGGGCATCGGCGGCGCGCCTCTGTACCTGATCGACCGCTATGAAGAAGGCTCGTCGATCTACGATATCGACTTCGTCTTCCTGGAAGGTGTGGAGCGCAAGCCAGTCGGCGCGGGTCTGAAGCTCATCGACCACCTCACGCACAACGTGTATCGCGGCCGCATGGCCTACTGGGCCGACTTCTACGAGAAGCTCTTCAACTTCAAGGAACTGCGTTACTTCGACATCAAGGGCGAATACACCGGTCTGACGTCCAAGGCCATGACCGCGCCGGATGGCATGATCCGCATTCCCCTGAACGAGGAATCTTCGAAGGGTTCGGGTCAGATCGAAGAGTACCTGAAGCAGTTCAACGGCGAGGGCGTGCAGCACGTGGCGTTTTTGACTGATGACCTCATCAAGACCTGGGACGCCCTGAAGTCGATGGGTACGCGCTTCATGACGGCGCCGCCCGACACCTATTACGAGATGCTCGAGGGGCGCCTGCCTAACCACGGCGAACCGGTAGATGAACTGCGCACGCGGGGCATCTTGCTCGACGGTACGTCGGAAGGTGGCGAACGCCGTCTGTTGTTGCAGATCTTCTCGGAGACGCTGCTGGGCCCGGTGTTCTTCGAGTTCATCCAGCGCAAGGGTGACAGCGGCTTCGGCGAGGGCAACTTCAAGGCGCTGTTCGAATCGATCGAGCGCGATCAGGTCCGTCGCGGCGTGCTGTCGGTCGACTGACCGGCGCGACCCGCAAAAGAATCACGAAAGGGAATCATCTGTTTTGCAGATGGTTCCCATCTTTTTTGATCGCCCCGATTGTTGGAAAATGACGACTTCGCCGTGCTCAGTCCGGCGCCCTGCACTTTTTTATGAGTCGTCGCTTCAGCATTTCCACGGAAGAAGGGGTTCTCCGTTTTTCCATCTTCATCACGCTTCTCGTCACGCTTCTGGGCGTAGGGTTCGGCCTGCTGGCTGACTCACTCACGCTACTCTTCGACGCCGCTTACGAACTGATCGATGTCGTCATGACCGGCCTGGCGCTGCTGGTTGCCCGGCTCATTGCCGCGTCCACTTCGGGTGCGCTGGCCCATCGACGGCTCGCCGAACGGTTCAGCATGGGGTTCTGGCATCTCGAGCCCATGGTGCTCGGCATCAATGGCCTCATGCTGATGGCTGCGGCGGCCTTCGGGCTGTATCACGCGGTCGATAGTCTGCTCGACGGTGGCCGCCAGTTGCAGTTTGACTATGCACTGATCTTTGCCGGTGTGTCGCTGGCGATCGAATTCACGGCGGCCACGGTGATCAAGGCTGCGAACCGGCGTATCGGCTCCGAGTTCCTGGCGCTGGATGTCAAATCGTGGCAGATGTCGGCATGGATCACCATGGCGTACATCGTGGCTTTCGGTTTCGGCCTGGCTGCTCAGGGCTCTTCCCTTGAGTGGCTGACGCCCTATATTGACCCCCTGGCGCTCGGCGTCGTGTGTGCGGCGGTTCTGCCGATGCCTCTGGGTACCGTGCGTCGCGCGCTCGCCGACATTCTTCTGGTCACCCCTGTCGACCTGAAGCAGCATGTCGACGAGGTGGCGCAGGCTTCGGTGCAGCGCTACGGCTTTGCCTCCTACCGTGCCAACGTGGCCCGGGTGGGGCGCAATCGCCAGATCGAGCTGTATTTTCTTGTCTCCAGTGAGCGGCCCGCACGTGCGCTGGTCGAATGGGACAACATTCGCGACGAGATCAGCGAAGCCATCGGCGATGACACGCCAGACCGCTGGCTCATGATCGTGTTCACCACCGATCCCGAATGGGCGGCGTAAGAAACGTGCTGGACAGGCCTTAGAGCCTGCCCAGCAGTTCGGTGTAACGCGACTGCACCCATAACGCCGTGGGTGTGGGCATCCAGCCCTGGCGCCACAGCATGCGCACCGGCAGCTGTGACAGCGCCAGCGAAGGGCAATTCAACTGGAGCAGGGGCTTGTCGTAGGCGTCATCCATACCGACGTTGACCGGCAGGATCGCCCATCCAAGGTCGTCTGCGACCATCTCCGCAATACTGTAGAAACTGTCAGAGCGCCACAGCCGCGGGCTGTAGGGGGCTTCGCGCACGTCGTCGGCGTGCATCACCAGCTGCCGGTACTTCACCAGGTCGCGGCGACGCACGATGTCGAGTGTTGCAAGCGGATGATCGCTGGCCACAAACACGCCCTGGGGCACCGAGCCGATATGGCGTTGCTCGAAGACGCCGGCCAGCTGGCCCCGCACAAAGTGAAACGCCACGTGCGCGCGTTCATGCTCCACGTAACTCGCGACTTCCGTGGCGGTACCGTTCAGGAGCGTGAGCTCCAGGTCGGGAAAGCGGGCCGACATTTCTCGCAGCAGGGCACTGGTCGCCGCATAGGGCAGTGCTTCGTCCAGCGCCAAGGTCAGCCGGGCCTCGTTGCCGGCGTTCAGTGACCGCGCGCGGTTGTTGAGGCCTTCGGCCTGGCGCAGCAGTTCACGCGCTTCCAGCAACAGCAGATGCCCCGCGTCGGTGAGCTGGGCATTGCGCCGCGACCGGTCGAACAGCTCAACACCCAGATCGGCCTCCAGCAGGGCGATGGCCGTGCTGACGGCCGACTGCGCCTTGCCCAGACGCCGCGCGGCGGCGCTGAACGAGCCGGCATCGGCCGTTACGACGAACTGACGGATCTGATCGAGCGTCCATTGCATGCGGCCATTCTATAAGAATGCCGCCCGCGCGAGCAGACGCCACAATATGCCCTCGGTTGCATATTCACTTGAAAGCATATAACATCCGCCCTTCTTATCGCTCCCCAAGCAAACTTTATGTCTAAGATGCCCAAGAAGGCGATGACGGCACTCGCCGACACTTCAGCAAATCAAGACGGAAACGGCGCCGAGTCGCAGCCGATCCAGATTCATGCCGAAACGGTTGCCACGCTCAGGGATCTGCGCAAGGCCACCCACCATACGCAAGACGACCTCGCGGTTGCCATGGGGGTGGGCCAGGGCACCATTTCGCGTATCGAGAAACGTCGCGACATGCTGGTGTCGACCCTGCAGCACTATGTGGAAGGCATGGGCGGCACCCTGCAGATTCTGGCCACGTTCCCGAATCGTCCGCCGCTGCGCGTCGAGTGCCTCGGCAAGAAGTCGGCAAGCTCCGACAAGGATCTCAACAAGAA
>JAEZGR010000025.1 GCA_023437255.1 Pseudomonadota bacterium
GGTCATACCGCACTGAAATATAGTCGTTTGTTGAAGCTCGGTAAATCTTTGATACTCGCCGGCAGGCGCGCCGCTGTCTGAAAACAGGCGCAACTCGCAAAGCCAACGCACGCATTCTGGAGGCAATCCATGTCAGTGTTCACTACCAAAACCCTGCGCCGCGCAATGGCCGGGGCCGCAACCTTTCTGATCGGCAGCACCGGTGTCGCCGTGGCGCAGGACGCCTATCCCAGCCACCCCATTCGCCTGATCGTTCCCTTTGCTCCCGGTGGCTCCACAGACCTGGTCGGCCGCCTGATCGCCGAATCGGTCGGCAAGGAGCTGGGCCAGACCATTGTGGTTGAGAATAAGGCCGGCGCCGGCGGCGCATTGGGCGCAGAGCAGATCGCCCGCGCCAAACCCGACGGTTACACGCTGGGCATGGCGACGGTGAGCACCCATGGCTCCAACCCCGCCATCTATTCCGATCTGAAATACGACGCACGCAAGGATTTCGCCCCGATCTCCAACGTGATGGGCGTGCCCAGTGTGTTCGCAGTGCACCCCAACGTTCCGGCCAAGACCATGCCCGAATTCATCGAGCTGGCCAAGAAAGATCCGGGCAAATACACCTTTGCTTCGCCGGGCGTCGCATCGCTGGGTCATGCCAATATCGAGAACTTCATGATGCTCTCGGGCATCGACCTGCTGCACGTGCCCTACCGCGGTGCAGGCCCCGCACTGAATGACGCCCTGGCCGGCCAGGTCGACGCGATCACCGACAACCTGTCGTCCACTCTGCCCCATCTGCAGGAAGGCCGTCTGCGCCCGCTGGCCGTGCTGGGTGCTGAACGCTCCGACGTGCTGCCCGACGTGCCGACCTACGCAGAACTGGGCTTCCCCGAAATGGGTACGGGCGGCTGGTTCGGCCTTGTGGCGCCTGCCGGCACTCCCCAGGAAATCATCGTGCGCGTGAACGAAGCCGTTCAGAAGGCGGCCGCCGACCCTGAATTCCAGGAGCGTGCCAAGAAGCTTGGTGCTACCATCCGCACAAATACGCCGGAAGAGTTCGCCAAGGAAATCGACGCAGCCATCGAGCGCTACACCCGTGTAGCCAAGGCCGCCAACATTCAGCCCAAATAAACATGACGATCACGGCCACGCCCCAGTCCCTGCCCTATTTCCGCTACGAGCCTGCCGGCCCGGCGCTGCCTCTCGTATGCGATTCACCGCACAGCGGCACGGAATACCCTGCAGACTTCGGCTACGCCGTGCCCCTGGCGCTTTTGCGCCAGGGGGAAGACACCCATGTTCACACCTTGTGGCAGGCGGCGCCGGAAGTCGGCGCCACCCTGATCGCGGCGCGCTTCCCGCGCACCTATATCGACCCCAACCGCACGCTGGTCGACCTCGACCCCGAGATGATCGACGGCGAATGGATCGAGCCGCTATCGCCCGGCGAGAAAACCCACCTGGGCAAGGGCCTGATCTGGTCGCGGCTTGACCCCCAGAACCCTATCTACGAACGCCGACTCACCGTCGACGAGGTGCGCTCGCGCATCGACAACTACTACACCCCGTATCACCAGGCACTCGACGAAGCCGTCAAGACGCGCTACGAACAGTTCGGCAAGCTGTGGCATCTGAATCTGCATTCGATGCCCAATGATGCCTACGCCCGCCTGGGCCTGGACCCCAACCGAGAACTGGCCGACTTCGTGCTGGGCGACCGCGACGGCACGACTTGCGAGCCGGCGTTCGTGGCGCTGATCGAAGACTACCTGCGCGACCGCGGCTACACCGTTGCGCGCAACGACCCCTACAAGGGCGTGCAACTGATCGCCAAGATCGGCCAACCTGCCGAGCACCGCCACAGCCTGCAAATCGAGATTCGCCGGCCGGTGTATATGGACGAGGCCACACGCGAGCCCAACGAGGGCTTCACCAAACTGCAGAAAGACCTGACCGGGCTGCTGCGGGAGGTTGCGCTGTACGTCCAGAACCGCGTCGGCTGAGGCAGCGGACTGCGCCGGAGGTCGCCCTCCGTTGGACGCCCATCATGCCGGTCTCGCAGAGCGCGTAAGCTATGTCGCCCGCGGGGAACTGGTTCCGTTGCTGCAAGAATTACTGCCCCAGTTTCCTGGCTTCTATCTTTATTTTCCTAACCGGCGTAACCAACCACCCAAACTGCGGGCGCTTGTCGAGCATGTTCGAACCTTCCTTACGCCGACCCGCTAATAAAATTCATCACTGCCCTACTGTTTCACCCTGCCCGTTCTCTGCCAACCGCCCCCTCCAATGGGCACACCATAATTCGAGGTCGTCTGATTCTTCGCAAACGGGGCGGCGTGAGCACAAGAAAAATTGATTTACGATCTGGTTGTGGTCGGTTCTTACAGGAGTGAAATGCATGGAGAAAGACGTGGAAAACTTTGCCGCCAAAGTCGCTGAAATAAATGTCGTGCTCGAAGGCCTTGAAGCCGCCAATCAGGTTGCACTCGATGCCTTGATTCTGGCCATGCTGTCCACCAA
>JAEZGR010000041.1 GCA_023437255.1 Pseudomonadota bacterium
CGCCAGACCTCTCTGGACATGAAAAAAGCCCCAACTCCTTGATGAGTGGGGCTTTTAAAGCACTGGCATAGGACCAATGCTAGGGAATGTGGTGGCCTGGGGCGGAATCGAACCACCGACACGCGGATTTTCAATCCGCTGCTCTACCAACTGAGCTACCAGGCCAACGAAAGAAGCAGAATCATACACCATATTTTTGTGTTGTGCAGGCGTCGCACAACTTTTTTGAATCTGCCCCGATTTGTGCCGAAACACACATAACTGCCGCTCAACTTGAGCCAGCGCAAGCTCAAGCCGCCCGTGTACTAGGGATACCGATTATAATTCATGACGTTACATGTCTTTGCGGCGTGCTGTCTCCCACATGTCTGTTGATGTCCTTACGTTTGGCCTGAACCACGTTTCCGCCCCGGTCTCGGTGCGCGAACGCGTGTCGTTTCCTATCGACCTGGTCAAGCCTGCACTCGACGGCCTGCGCAGCACTTTTGGCCGCTCCGTGCGCGAAGCCGCCATTCTTTCCACCTGTAATCGCACCGAACTGTATTGCGCAGCGGATCCCTCGGTGTCCATTCACATTCCCGAATGGCTGGCCGACTTCAACCGGCTCGAGCGTGGTTCCCTGCAGCCTCATCTGTATCAGTACCAAAGCAATGAGGCCGTGCGCCACGCATTCCGCGTCGCCAGCGGGCTCGACTCCATGGTGCTGGGCGAACCGCAGATTCTCGGGCAGATGAAAGAAGCCGTGCGCGCCGCCGAGGCAGCAGGTTCGTTGGGCACATTGCTGCATCAGCTCTTTCAGCGCACCTTCTCGGTCGCCAAAGAAGTTCGCAGCACCACCGCCATTGGTGCGCACTCGGTATCCATGGCCGCTGCGGCGGTCAAGCTGGCGGAGCGCGTTTTTGGCGATCTCTCGCAGTGCAACACGCTGTTTATCGGCGCCGGCGAAATGATCGAGCTCTGTGCCACCCACTTCGCTGCGGTGCAACCCCGCAGCATGGTGGTGGCCAATCGCACCGCCGAGCGAGCCGAATTGCTGGCCGGCCGCTTCAATGCCCGCAGCATGAAGCTGTCCGACCTGCCAGACCGCATTGCCGAGTTCGACGTCATTGTTTCCTGTACGGCCAGTTCCCTGCCCATTCTGGGCCTGGGTATGGTCGAGCGTGCCACGCGTTCGCGGCGTCACCGCCCCATGGTCATGGTCGATCTCGCGGTGCCTCGCGATATCGAACACGAAGTGGGCCGCCTGTCCGACGTCTATCTGTACACCGTCGACGATCTGGGTCGGCTGGTGCAAAGCGCGACCGATGCGCGCAAGGCGGCGGTGGTTCAGGCTGAAGCCATCATCGAAACGCGCGTGCGCAACTTCATGCATTGGCTGGACAGCCGGGCAGCGGTTCCCACCATCATTGAGCTGCAACGTACAGCCGAGCAAATCAGCCAGCACGAGCTCGAAAAGGCACGTCGCATGCTGGCGCGGGGCGTGGATCCCGAGCGTGCGCTCGAGATCCTGGCGCACGGCCTTACCCAGAAGTACCTGCATGGCCCCATGGCCGCACTCAACCAAAGCGAGCCCGAAGAGCGTGCGCAGCTGCTGTCGCTGCTGCCGCGCCTGATGCCTGCTGAGAAGCGTCGTTAGCTTCCTCAACCCTCCTGTTTTCTATGAAGAATTCCATGCGCAGCCGGCTGGAGCAGCTGGCGCACCGCCTGATCGAGATCGACGCGCTGCTGGCCGAGCCCGAGATCGCCACCGATATGGACCGCTTTCGCAAGCTGTCTCGGGAGCGCTCGGAAATTGAGCCCGTGGTCCAGGCTTTTAACGCCTACCGGGCGGCCGAGGCAGACATTCAGGCAGCGCAAGAAATGATGGCCGACCCCGAAATGCGGGAGATGGCCGAGGAAGAGCTCGAAGCCGGCAAAGAAAGCATTGAACGGCTGGAGGGCGAGCTGCAGATTCTTCTTTTGCCTCGCGATCCCGACGACGACCGCAGTGTCTTCCTGGAGATTCGGGCGGGTACGGGTGGTGACGAAAGCGCGCTTTTTGCCGGCGATTTACTACGGATGTACTCGCGTTTCGCCGAGAACCGGGGTTGGCGGGTCGAGATCATGTCGGCCAATGAGTCTGAGCTGGGCGGCTACAAAGAGGTGATCGCCAGGCTCGACGGGGCCGGCGTGTACGGCGAGCTCAAGTTTGAATCGGGCGCGCATCGTGTGCAGCGTGTTCCGGAGACCGAGGCACAGGGGCGTATTCACACCTCTGCCTGCACGGTTGCCGTACTGCCCGAAGCCGACGCGCAATCTGACATTCAGATCAACCCCGCCGATCTGCGCATCGATACGTTCCGTGCCAGCGGCGCGGGCGGCCAGCACGTGAACAAAACCGACTCCGCCGTGCGTATCACCCACTTGCCCACTGGTACGGTGGTTGAATGCCAGGACGATCGTTCACAGCACCGCAACCGCGAAAAGGCCATGCAGGTGCTCGCAGCCAGGCTCAAAGACAAGCAGCAGCAAGAGGCTCAGGCCAAAGAGGCCGCGCAACGCAAGAGCCTGGTGGGTTCGGGCGACCGTTCCGAACGCATCCGTACGTATAACTTTCCACAGGGTCGTGTGACGGATCACCGTATCAACCGGACCCTGTACAAGCTGCAGCAGATCATGGAAGGCGATCTGGAGGAGCTGACCGGCGCCCTGATCGCCGAGCACCAGGCCGAGCAGCTGGCGGCGCTGGGCGACGATATCTGATCGGCTGGCGGGCCCCTTCGGCGATCACCCTTCGACCATGACGACCCAGATCAAGAGCCTGTTGCTGGACACGCGCCTGCCCCGGCTCGAAGTTCGCATGCTGCTCGAGCACGTGCTGGCCAAGCCGCGCGCCTGGCTGCTGGCGCACGACACCGATGCGCTGGCGCCCGAGGTGGCGGCGGCGTACGAGGCCCTGGCGCAGCGCCGGCTGGCGGGCGAACCCATGGCTTACCTGCTGGGCCATCGCGAGTTCATGGGGCACCGGTTCCGCGTGACGCCCGACGTGCTGATTCCGCGGCCCGATACCGAGGTGCTGGTCGAAACCGCGCTGGAATGCATTGCTGGCGTCACCGGGCCGATGGTGCTGGACCTGGGCACGGGCAGCGGCGCGATCGCGGTGTCGATCGCGCTCGCGCGGCGCGACGCGCGAGTGATGGCGTCGGATGTCAGCGCGGCCGCGCTGGCCGTGGCTGCCGCCAACGCATGGGATTTGACCGCTGCGGTGCGCTTTGTCGAAGGCAGCTGGTACGAGGCCGTGCCCGCCGGCGAGGGCTTTGACCTGATCGTCTCCAATCCGCCCTACGTCGCCAGCGACGATCCGCATCTGGACCAGGGCGACCTGCGCTTTGAGCCGCGCGGCGCGCTGACTGACGGCGCGGGCGGGCTGGAAGACCTGGCGCGCATTGTCGAAGGCGCTGGCGCCCACCTGAAGCCCGGCGGCTCGCTCTGGATGGAACATGGCTGGGATCAGGCCGAGCAGGTACGCGACATGCTGCGCCAAGCAGGGTTTGCGGACGTACACAGCCGGCAGGATCTGGCGGGGATCGAGCGGATCTCGGGCGGGCG
>JAEZGR010000089.1 GCA_023437255.1 Pseudomonadota bacterium
GATCGGGCAAAGCCGATGCTTTCCACTTCGTCCTGTGTTTCCCGCAGGCCGGCTGTATCAACTATGTGTATAGGTACACCGTCGATGTGAATCTGCTGGATGACGCGATCGCGCGTGGTGCCGGCGATGGCGGTGACGATGGCGACGTCGTCGCCCGCCAACGCATTCAACAGGCTGGATTTGCCGACGTTAGGGCGGCCAGCCAAGACCACGTGCAGGCCTTCGCGAAGAATCATGCCCTGGCGTGCCTGGAGCCGAATCTCGTCGAGCTCGGCGATGATCGCGTCGAGCGTGGGTCTGGCTTCATACTTTTCGAGGAAGTCGATCTCTTCTTCGGGAAAGTCGAGCGTGGCTTCCACCAGCATGCGCAGGTGGATGATTCGATCGTTCAGCGCGGTGACGGCCTGGGAGAAGGCGCCACTGAGCGACGCCATTGCGCTGCGGGCGGCCGCCTCGGATGAAGCGTCGATCAGATCGGCAACGGCTTCGGCCTGGGCGAGATCGAGCCGGTCGTTCAAGAAGGCCCGTTCCGTGAACTCCCCAGGTTCGGCGTGCCGAAGGCCCCAGGGGCGCCCGACGTCGATGCAATGCTGCAGTACACGACGCAGTACCGCCGGCCCACCATGGCCCTGCAATTCAAGCACGTCTTCGCCGGTATAGGAGTGCGGGGCCTTGAAGTACAGTACGATGCCCGCATCGATGGCCTGGCCCTCAATGTCGTTGAATGGCAAATAATGGGCGTGACGCACTTTGAGCGGTTCCTTGAACAAGGCTGCCGCCAGGCCGTCGAGGTCGCGGCCCGAGATGCGCACCACACCGATGCCTCCCTTGCCGGGGGCGGTGGCGATTGCGGCGATCGGGTCATTCATACGCGGAATCGTCATGTGCTGTGTAAAGTACTGGCTGCTGCTGGGAGCAGACAGTGTATCGCCTTCATTCAATACCGGAGAGCGCTCCATGACACTGATTCAAGCCTACACCTATCTCGCCGTGGCGATCGTCTGTGAGGTGATTGCCACGACGGCCTTGAAGGCCTCCGACGGATTCACGCAGCTTTGGCCCAGCGTGGTCACCGTCATCGGCTATGCGGTCGCGTTCTATTGCCTTGCAATGACCCTGAAGGTCATACCCACCGGGGTCGCATACGCCCTCTGGTCGGGCATCGGGATCGTGCTGATTTCCGTGGCGGGGTGGGTGGTCTTTCGCCAGGTGCTCGATACTCCCGCGATGATCGGCATGGGGCTGATCATCGCAGGTGTTGTGGTGATCAACGCGTTCTCGAACACCGTGCGTCACTGATCAGACCGCGGCGACCCGACCCTCCACCGCCTCGATGGCTGCGGCGACACCGGCGCCATAGGCGGGGTCGGCCTGGGTGCAGTGCCAGACATGGCGCTCCTGCACATCGCGCGACACCCCGGCAATCGCCCTTGCGGTGTTCTCGAAGAGGCGTTGCTGCTCATCCGGTGTCATCAGGCGGAACAGATTGCCCGGCTGGCTGAAATAGTCCTCATCCACACGATGATTCCAGTGGTCGGCGGCGCCTTCCAGCGACAGCGGCGGCTCGCGGTAGTCGGGCTGTTCGGCCCATTCGCCACGCGTGTTGGGCTGGTGGGCGATCGTTGCGCCGTGGTTGCCATCGACCCGCATCGCGCCGTCGCGGTGGTAGCTATGGAACGGGCAGCGCGGCTGATTGACGGGGATCTGGTGGTGGTTCACGCCCAGGCGGTAACGCTGTGCGTCACCGTAAGAGAACAAGCGGGCCTGCAGCATGCGATCGGGAGAGAAGCTGATGCCGGGGACCACGTTGGCCGGCGTGAAGGCCGCCTGCTCGACTTCGGCGAAGAAATTGTCGGGGTTGCGGTTCAGTTCCAGCACGCCTACTTCGATCAGCGGGTAGTCGCCCTTGGGCCAGACCTTGGTCAGGTCGAACGGGTTCAGGTGATAGCTGCCTGCTTCCTGTTCCGGCATGATCTGCACATACATTTTCCAGCGCGGGAACTCACCATTCTCGATGGAATCGAAGAGATCACGCTGCGAGCTCTCGCGGTCGCGCCCCACCAGTTCTTGAGCTTCGGCGTCGGTCAGATTGCGAATGCCCTGTTCGGTGCGGAAATGAAACTTCACCCAGAAGCGTTCGTTTTGCGCGTTGATGAAGCTGAATGTATGGCTGCCGAACAGGTGCATGTGACGGAAGCTCGCCGGAATGCCGCGGTCGCTCATGACGATGGTGACCTGATGCAGGGCCTCGGGCAGCCCGGTCCAGAACTCCCAGTTGTTCTGCGCGCTGCGCATGCCGGTGCGCGGGTCACGCTTCACCGCGTGATTGAGGTCGGGGAACTTGAGCGGATCGCGAAAGAAGAACGCCGGCGTGTTGTTGCCCACCAGATCCCAGTTGCCTTCCTCGGTATAGAACTTCATGGCGATGCCGCGAATGTCGCGTTCGGCGTCGGCGGCGCCGCGCTCACCGGCAACCGTCGAGAAACGTGCAAACATGGGCGTCTGCTTGCCGACTTCCGAGAAGATCTTGGCTCGGGTGTACTGGGTGATGTCATTGGTCACCGTGAACGTGCCATACGCACCCGCGCCTTTGGCGTGCATGCGGCGCTCGGGGATCACTTCGCGGTCGAAGTGGGCGAGCTTTTCAATCAGCCACACGTCCTGCAACAGCAGCGGGCCACGCGGGCCGGCGGACATGGAGTTCTGGTTATCGACAACGGGTGCGCCGGCGGCGGTGGTGAGTTTCTTCATGAATAGCTCCTGAGAATCCGAATGGATGACGCGGCTTACACACATTTGCGTGGAAATTGCCGGGTGATGGGAGCATTCTAGGGAGGGAGCCGGAATTAGTGAAATTGATTGTTATTAAGTGTTCGATAGCAAAAGATAATGCCGGGTCAGAGCCCGAGGTAAGGCTGAAGGCTTTCCTGTTGGGCCTGGTAGGCATCTGAGCCGCCCTGCCATACCACCTTGCCCTTCTCCACGATGTAGTGTCGGTCGGCCAGCGGCAACATTGAACTCAGGTTCTTGTCGATGCACAGAATGGCCAGGCCCGTGCTCTTGAGCATGGCCAGCGCCTGCCAGATGTCGCGGCGTACCAGCGGGGCGAGCCCTTCGGTGGCTTCGTCCAGGATCAGCAGGCGGGGATTGGTCATGAGGGCTCGGCCGATCGCGAGCATCTGTTGCTCACCCCCCGAAAGGCGGGTGCCCGGGTTGCTGCGCCGTTCCTGCAGACGGGGAAACAAGGCGTAGACGCGTGCCAATGTCCATGGGTCGGCGGCCCCCTGAGGCACACGCGCCGTCGCAAGCAGGTTCTCTTCCACGCTCAGATTGGGGAAGATCTGCCTGCCTTCGGGAACCAGTCCGATGCCGGCCCTGGCAATCTGATGGCTGGGCGATCGTGTGATGTCGCGACCGGCAAGATGCAAGGTTCCAGACTGGGCACGCATCAAGCCCGTCATGCACTTCACGGTCGTGCTCTTGCCCATGCCGTTGCGACCGAGCAGGGTGACGAACTCGCCGGGCGCCACGTGCAGGCTCATGCCGTGCAACACCTGGCTTTGCCCATAGCCCGCGTATACGTTTTCGAGACTCAAGAGAGGTGTCATTCTTCCTCTCCCAGATAGGCCTTCTGGACTTCTTCGCTCCTGCGGATTTCGTCGGGGCTGCCGCTGGCAATGCAGCGCCCATAAACGAGCACGCTCACCTGATCGGCGAGGCTGAACACGGCTTCCATGTCGTGCTCCACAAGCAGCAATGCATAACGGGAACGTAGCCTGGCCAGCACTGCCGTCATCTGCTGCGACTCCGCCTGGCTCATGCCGGCCATGGGTTCGTCGAGCAGCAACACGCGCGGTTGCCCGGCCAGCACCATGGCAAGTTCCAACTGGCGCTGCTGACCGTGGGCGAGCGTGCCGGCGGGCGTGTGGGCGTGGCCGGCGAGCCCCGCCTCCGCGAGCGCCGCCATGGCCGGTTCCAGCAGAGCGGGCTGGCGGGTGACGGGCTGCCAGAAACGGAAGCTGTGCCCCTGGCGGGCCTGAACCGACAGCATCACGTTCTCCAGCGCGGTGAACTCAGGCAGAACTGACGTGATCTGGTAGGAGCGCATGAGACCCAGCAGGCTGCGCTCGTGCACCGGCAAGTGGGTGATGTCGCGGCCATCGAGCAGTACGGTGCCGGCATCGGGCGGGATTTCGCCGGAGAGTTGCCCGATGAGTGTGGATTTGCCCGCGCCATTGGGCCCGATCACCGCGTGAATGCGCCCGCTTTCCAGTTCGAGGCTGACGTTGTCGGTGGCCAGCAGGCCGCCGTAGCGCTTGACCAGGCCGCGCACCTCCAGGCGGGCCGCCGGGGCAGGCGCCTTCGTATCCGGGGTGTTCTGGGTGACAGGCGGAGATGCCGGCAGCGGCGTGTCGGCTGGAGCGCCCGCCCCATTTGCCGCGACCAGACCGGCGATTCCGCGGCGGCTTGCCACGGCGACCGCCACGATGGCCGGCCCGAAGATGATCATCCAGTGGTCCGTAAAGGCCTTCAGCACTTCTTCGGTGAGCAGCATGGCGGCCGCGCCGTACAGCGGCCCCAGTACCGAGCCCATGCCGCCCAGCACCACCATCACGATCAGTTCGCCGGACATCGCCCACGACATGTAGGAGGGCGCTGCAAACTGCGTGAGGTTGGCGTAAAGCACGCCGGCCACACCGCACAGCATGGCGGAAATGACGTAGGCGGCCAGCCGGTAGCGGAACGTCGGGAACCCCAGCGCCGCCATGCGCCGGTCGTTGATGTGCGACCCACGCAGCACCATGCCGAAGCGTGAGCCGATCAGCCGATGCGTGCCATACAGTGCGGCCAGCAGGACGGCCAGTGCGGTGGCGTAGAGCCAGCCCGGCTGTGTGAGACTGACGCCGCCTATCTGGCTGCCGGTGGCCAGACGCAGGCCGTCGTCACCGCCGTAGGGGCTCAGGCTCACGAACACGAAGTAGAACATCTGGGCGAATGCCAGCGTGATCATGATGAAGGCAATGCCCTGGGTGCGCAGCGCCACGGCGCCCGTGGCCAGCCCCGTCAGGCCGCAGGCGAGCATGGCAATCAGAATCTGCACCAGGGCGTTGTCGATGCCATGGAAGGCCGGAATGGCGGCGCTGTAGACGCCCAGCCCGAGGAAGAGGGCATGGCCAAAGCTGACCATGCCGCCGTAGCCGAGCACGAGATTCAGCGCGACGGCCGCGATGGCCAGCACCACGATGCGACTCATCAGAGCCAGCACGAACGCGTTGTCCATGAGCAGCGCATGCACGGGCAGCAGCACGAACAGTGCGAGCACGATGCGGGGCAACCAGCGGGCGAGTAGGGAGCCGTTGGCGGCCGGTTGGGTTGCGGAGTGTGCTGCCATGCCGTTAACCCCGCTGTACCGGGAAGAGGCCCTGCGGGCGCAGCGCCAGTACTACAGCCATGAGGATGTAGATCATCATCGAGGCAATGGCCGGCCCCGCAATGTCGGCGCTGCTGCGTTCCATGACGCCGCGCAGCACGGCGGGCAGTAGCGTGCGACCGAGCGTGTCGACCACGCCGACGATGAGCGAGGCAAAGAAGGCCCCCCTGATCGAGCCGATACCGCCAATGACGATGACCACCATCGTCAGGATGAGAATGGGCTCGCCCATGCCGACCTGTACTGACATCACCGGCCCGGCCAGGAGCCCGGCGACGCCGGCCAGTACCGCGCCCAGGCCGAAGAGCAGGCCATTGAGCAGGCGGATGTTCACGCCCAGGGCGCCGACCATGTCACGGTGCGTGGCACCGGCACGCAGCAGCATGCCCAGCCGCGTGTGATGCACCAGAAGATAACAGCCGAGCGCCACCAGCAGACCGGCGGCGAGAATCAGCAGACGGTAGGCAGGGTAGCGGATGCCAAAGAACTGCACGGCACCGCTCAGTGCCTCGGGCACTTCCATATACACCGGCGAGGGGCCCCAGATCATGCGGGCGGCCTCATTGAAGAACAGGATCAGGCCGAAGGTGGCCAACACCTGGTCGAGGTGGTCGCGATCGTACAGGCGGCTGAGTGCGATACGGTCCAGCACCATGCCCAGCACCATCATGATGGGTGCCAGCAGCAGGGCTGCGAGCCAGAAAGAACCGGTGTGATTGAAGAGGGCGGCGGCGATGAAGGCGCCCATCATGTACATGGAACCGTGTGCCAGGTTCACGAAGTTCATGATGCCGAAGACCAGGGTGAGGCCCGCCGCCATGAGGAAAAGCAGGACACCCAGCTGCAGGCCGTTGAGCGCCTGGATGATGAACAGATTGAAACTCACGATACTACCTTGCGGGCCGGCGGGGCGGCCTGTGCCGCCC
>JAEZGR010000193.1 GCA_023437255.1 Pseudomonadota bacterium
GCCGTGGGCCGCTACATCAGCCTGGAACGCATCTTCGAGGACACCAAGGAAGGCTATTACGAAACGCTGGAAGCCAGCTCGCAGGGATGGCACCAGGGGCAGCACGACGTCAAACCCTGGCTCGACTACTTCTGGGGTGCCTTGCTACGGGCCCACCGCGAGTTCGAGGAGCGTGTCGGCACCATCGATCGGGGGGGTGGCATCAAAGGCGACCGGGTGCGTGCGGAAGTCCTGGGACGCACTCTGCCGTTTTCGATTTCCGAAATCGAAGAAGCCTGCCCAGGCGTGAGCCGGGACATGGTGCGGTTGGTGCTGCGGGCGATGAAGTCAGAGGGATTGATTGAATCGACTGGTAAGGGACGAGGTGCGAAGTGGCGTCGCACCGATCAATCCGGTGAAAAATGAGTACCTGTGGTATCGGCCTGTTTCACCATCTACGCCCACGATGCGCCGTCTGCCTCTCCAGGCTACCTTGCCCTCATGTATAACTACGGGTGTTCTTCCCCTTCTGGAGCACCCATGCACCCCGTCGTCTCGGAACTCTACAGCCAGCTTCGCCTTCCGCTCATCGCCTCGCCGATGTTCATTGTCTCGGGGCCGGAGCTGGTCATCGCGCAGTGCGCCGCCGGTATCGTCGGATCGATGCCCGCGCTCAACGCGCGTGACCACGCCGACCTTTCGCCCTGGCTCAGCCGTATCGAATCGAGCCTGGCGCAGCTGAAGCAGCGTGAGCCCGAGCGCACGGTGGCGCCCTATGCCATCAACCTGATCATCCACCGCACGAATGATCGCGTTGAAGCGGACCTTGAGGTTTGCGCACAGCACAAGGTTCCCATCATCATCACCAGCCTGAGTGCGCCGCATCGCGTTGTGGACGCAGTGCACGGCTGGGGTGGCAAGGTCTTCCACGATATCACCACGATCCGGCACGCCGAAAAGGCGCTCGAGGCGGGCGTGGATGGTCTGATTCTGGTCACGGCCGGGGCCGGCGGCCATGCGGGAACCACTAACCCGCTGGCGCTCGTCGGTGAGATCCGCCGCATGTTCGACGGCCCCCTGATTCTCTCCGGCGCGATTTCGCGTGGCGACGACATCGTGGCGGCTCGCGCGATGGGTGCCGACTTTGCCTACATGGGCACCCGCTTCATTGCCAGCGCCGAGGCCAATGCGTCAGAGCAATACAAGCAGGCGATTCTCGATGCCAGCGCCAAGGACGTGATCTACACGTCGTACTTCACCGGCATACCGGGCAACTACCTGAGAGCCAGCATCGAAGCGGCGGGGCTGGATCCCGCCAATCTGCCTGATACGGTCAGCCCCAGTGCCAGCTTCGGCCCGGCCAATCGCAAGATCTGGAAGGACATCTGGGGCGTGGGGCAGGGCGTGGGCAACATCGACGCCGCGCCGCCGGTGGCCGACATTGTCGACCGCCTGGAGCGTGAGTATCACGACAGCCTGCGCCGTCTCGACGACGTCTTTGCCGCCCGAGCCCTGGAGCGTTCCGGGGCTTAAGCGCCGGCGGTTTCCGGCACCTTTGCGGGTATGGGGTTACGCAGGCCCACGTTCAACAGGTTCCAGCCATTGATGACCGAGATCGTGAAACCAAGCTCCGCGATCTCCTGGTCGGAGAAATGCTGCTTGAGCGCCGCAAATTCTCCATCACTCGCATCGCTGTCCGGGATGCGGGTGATGATTTCCGCCCATCGCAGCGCAGCACGCTCGCGATCAGTGAAGAACGGGGATTCGCGCCAGGCCGAGAGCGTGTTCAGCTCGCGTGCGTCGGCACCGTGGGCCATCAGGTCGCGCCAGTGCATGTCCATGCAATAGGCGCAGCCGTTGATCTGCGACACCCGCAGAAAGACGAGATCGACCAGGCGCCGGCCGAGCGCGCCGGCATGCAGCGTGTCGGAAATATCGACCAGCTTGTTGAACACAGCGGGAGCCAGCTTGAAGTAGGGGATGCGTACAACGTGCGACATGAAATCTCTCTCCTGAAGGATTGAAGGGGCTCCGAACCATTCGGGGTCCCTGCATACAAGACGATTCATGCTGCGGTTTTGTGACATGTCCCGGCTTAAAAACCGGGCGGCTCGCGCAACGCGGCGGGTACGGTGGCAAGCTTGTCCGGATTGCGGACCACGAGCAACTCGGTGATGCGCTCGCCATCGGTGCTGCATGCCTGCACCGATTCGAGCACACCATTTACATAGCGCAGCAGGCCGGGCGCGCCATTCACCCAGGCAAGGCGGTAGGCCACTTTGGAGCCGTACTTGCGGCTCATGGCGAAGTACAGGCTGGCGACCCGCAGACGGCCGCGCAAGATATGCCGGAAGGACGGCACCTTGCCACCGCCGTCGCCCACCAGCGCGGCGTTCTCATCGATCAGGGCCTGCAGGGCGGCCAACTCGCCGGACCGGGCGGCTGCGACGAAGCGTTCCAGCAGGCGCTTCTGTGCCTCGGGCGACGGCTGAAACCGTGCGCGTTCGTCCTGCAGTCGTTGCGTGGCGCGGCTCACCAGTTGCCGGCACGCTGTTTCCGTCTTCTTAAGAATGGCCGCGATTTCGTCGTAGTCGCGGTCGAACACCCTGCGCAACAGGAAAGCGGCCCGTTCCGTGGGCGTCAGGCGTTCAAGCAGCCATTGCAGCGCGTAGGACACCTCGCCGGCCAACAGGCCCGCGGCCTCTGGTGAGTGTTCCTCGACGCTCACCACCGGTTCGGGCAGCCAGTACCCCGTGTAGGCCACGCGTTCGCGCTGGGCGATGCGCAGACGGTCGATGGCCAGCCGGGTCGTGACCGCCACGAGCCAGCCTTCAGGCGCGTTTATCGACTGCGTGTCTGCGGCATTCCAACGCAGCCAGGCGTCTTGCACGATGTCTTCGGCGTCGGCCCGGCTGCCCAGCATGCGGTACG
This sequence comes from Pseudomonadota bacterium, assembly GCA_023437255.1. Lineage (GTDB taxonomy): Bacteria > Pseudomonadota > Gammaproteobacteria > Burkholderiales > Burkholderiaceae_B > Yanghanlia. Next base: position 2,911 of record JAEZGR010000193.1, read on the forward strand.
CGATGGCTAGCAGTTTGGGGCGCAGATCGGCGAAGGTTTTCATCGTTTCCATAAGGGTTACCCCTGCAATCAGCACTAAAATGGTTCACAATGAACCTTCTGTCTATTGGAGTTGTTTGATGGCCCGTATCGTTTTGTTCGAGAACATTCACCCCAGCGCGCGCGACGTCTTCACGGCAGCCGGGTATGAAGACATCGTATCGCACGCATCGGCGCTCCCTCCTGATGCATTACGTGACGCCATGCGTGGTGCTCATGTGGTGGGTATCCGGTCACGCACCCATCTCGACGCAGCCATACTCGCCGACAGCCCCGATCTGCGCGTCATCGGTTGCTTTTGTATTGGCACGAACCAGGTCGATCTCGATGTGGCGCTCGCCCACGGCGTGCCGGTCTTCAACGCACCCTTTTCCAACACCCGTTCTGTCGCCGAAATGGTGCTTGCCGAAGCGATTCTGCTGTTGCGCCGGATTCCTGAAAAGAACGCGCGGGTCCACCAGGGCTTCTGGGACAAATCGGCCGAGGGCGCCTACGAGGCGCGCGGCAAGACACTCGGCATCATCGGTTACGGGAACATTGGTTCACAGGTGGGCACGCTGGCCGAGCTCGCTGGCATGAATGTGATCTTTCACGATGTCGAGGCCAAGCTTCCACGGGGCAACGCCAAGGCCAGTCATTCGCTCAAGCGACTGCTGGCTCAGTCCGACGTCGTCACGTTGCACGTTCCGGCGGGCAAGGGCACGCAGAACCTCATCAACGCACAGGCGATTGCCGCCATGAAGCCAGGGTCGATCTTGATCAACGCGTCGCGCGGCACCGTGGTCGATATCGACGCATTGCACGCGGCGCTGCAGAGCGGGTATCTGGCCGGGGCGGCACTCGACGTGTTTCCGGTGGAACCCAAGAG
>JAEZGR010000008.1 GCA_023437255.1 Pseudomonadota bacterium
GCGAACTCCGCCGTGGCCCTGGCGGTGGCCGACCTTGCCAAAGAAAAGAAACGCCACATCATCGTCAACAACCCCTCGAACATGGGGCTGACCAACGACCGCTGTTCGCCCTACACCATCCACTACACCTACGACGCCTATTCGCTGGCCCACGGCACCGGCCGCACCGTTGCCGAAGAGCCGGGCGGCGACACCTGGTTCTTCCTGACCGTCGATTTCGCCTTCGGTATCGGCCTTGAAGAGCAGGTGGCACAGGTGGTCCGCAACGCCAACGGCAAGGTCCTGGGCTCCGCGCGCCATCCCCTGGGCACCACCGACTACTCCTCCTACGTGCTGCAGGCGCAGACATCGGGTGCCAAGATCATCGGGCTGGCCTCCACCGGGCAAGACACCATCAACGCCATCAAGGCGGCGCACGAGTTCGGCGTCACGCCCAAGCAGAAACTGGCGGCCCTGCTGCTGTGGATCAACGACATCCACGCGCTCGGGCTCGACGTCACGCAGGGCCTGCTGCTCACCAACGCCTGGTACTGGGACATGAACGACGGCTCACGCGACTTTGCCAAGCGGTTCAAGGAACGCGTAGGCCAGATGCCCAACATGGCGCATGCCGGCGACTACTCATCAACCATGCACTACCTGAAGGCAGTCGAGGCGGCCGGCACCGACGACCCGGATGCGGTGTCCGAACAAATGCGCAAGACCCCCATCAACGACTTCTTCGCACAGAACGGTTTCATTCGCGAAGACGGTCGCATGGTGCATGACATGTATCTGTGGGAGGTGAAGTCGCCGGCTGAGTCCAAGGGCCCCTGGGACTACTACAAGCTCGTGAAGACGATCCCGGCAGACAAGGCCTTCCAGCCGCTGTCGGCCAGCACCTGCTACCTGGTGAAGAAGTAAACAGCCGCCGCACTCCGGCCCTGTTGACTGTGGCAATGCCCCACCCTCACCCTTCGCACGCCCCGGCCTCAGTGCCGGGGTCTCGCCCTGTACTCAGAGGGCCGAAACCCTGTGAGCCGCTTGAACGTGTTCGAGAAGGTGAAGGGGTTGGCATAGCCCACGTCGCGGGCGATTGCTTCGATCTTGCGCTGGGTGGTCACCAGTTCGTGGGCGGCCTGTGCAATGCGCATGGTGGTCAGCTGTTTTCCGGGGCTGCGCCCGAAGTTCTTCCAGCACAGACGGCGCAAGTGCTCGGGGCTGATATTCGCCATGGCGGCAAGTTCCTCAAGTGCCCAGGGTCGGCCCAGATCGGCCAGCACGGCGTTCCACATGCCGTTCAGGCGCGGTTCGCGCTGCCAGGGGTCCACCATGCGGCTCACGTAGCGCTCGATGATATCGACCCAGATTGCGCGCGAGCCCGGGTCCGAATCCTGACTCATCTCGTGGAACAGGCCGCGCACGGCGTGCTCCAGGGGGCGCCCGTCGAAGCGGGTCAGGGCCGGCGCCATGGCCCCGGCCAGCGAGCGCGGCGACGTGGGCATGAAACGCACCCAGCACAGCTGCCAGCGCGTGCCGGGCACACAGTGAAAGGCATGCAGAACGTGGGCGGGCGCGAAGCTGGCATACCCCACCGAATGGGTGTGCCAGCGGCCATCGAGCAGGGTGCGGCCCTCACCACCCAGACACACCTGCATGAAGGCGCCGCTCAAATGCGTGCGAACAATCGTGTAGGGCGCTGCGGCATCCACCACGGCAACGTGGGCGATGTGGCGGGCCGCAAGCGCTTCGCACTGTTCGGCGCGTACGGTCAGAACGCGGGTGTCGTCGCCCAGAACATGCGTTTCAGTCAGCAGATCGAGCTGTTCCATGAACCGAATCATTACATGAATGCAAACCAACGGAGTACTTATGGCCAGGCATGACCGCCAGACATTGATGCAAAAATTCCACGACATGGTGGCGCGCGGCGAGCCCATCATCGGGGGCGGTGCCGGCACAGGCATCTCTGCAAAATGCGAAGAAGCCGCCGGCATCGACCTGATCGTGATCTACAACTCCGGGCGCTATCGCATGGCCGGGCGGGCATCGTCGGCGGGGCTGCTGGCCTACGGGAACGCCAACGAAATCGTCCTGGAAATGGCCGGCGAGGTGCTGCCGGTGTGCAAACGTACCCCCGTGCTGGCGGGGGTGAACGGCACCGACCCCTTCATCGTCATGCCCGTTTTCCTCAAGAAACTCAAGGAACTGGGCTTCGCGGGAGTGCAGAACTTCCCCACCGTCGGCATCATCGACGGCACCTTCCGCCAGAGCCTGGAAGAAACCGGCATCAATTTTTCGTCGGAAGTCGACATGATCCGCCAGGCGCACGAACTCGATCTGCTGACCACCCCCTATGTGTTCAGCGCCGACGAAGCCGTGGAAATGGCCAAGGCGGGGGCCGACTTCATCGTGCCGCACATGGGGGTCACGGTGGGCGGAAGCATCGGAGCCACGTCTTCCAAGAGCCTGGAAGAGTCGGTGCGGCTGATCGATGAATGGGGCGAGGCCGCAAGACGCGTGCGCAAGGATATTATCGTGATCGCGCACGGCGGCCCCATTTCCATGCCCGAAGACGTGCAATACGTACTGAAGCACAGCGAACATTGCAACGGCTTCTACGGGGCGAGCAGCATGGAGCGCCTGCCCGTAGAGATTGCCATCACGGAACACGTGCGCCGGTACAAGGCGCTTTCCCGCTAAAGGAGACACACATGGCCAGGGTGTATGTCAGTGCCGTCATGGATGCCACGCTCGACCAGGCCTGGGGCATGCTGCGAGATTTCGGCGACCTGGGCAATTACCATCCGTTCTTCGAGAACTCATACATCGAAGACGGCCTGCCGCCCGACCAGGTGGGCTGCGTGCGCCACTTCACGGTACGCGACGGTGGCGGCTATCTGCGCGAACGCCTGCTTGAGCTTTCCGATCACGAGCATCGCTGCACCTACGAGATTCTGCACATCGATGCCGACTGGGAAAATTACGTCTCACAGATGCAGCTGCTGCCCATCACCGAAACCAATCAGTGCTTCGGGCAATGGTGGGCCACCTTCGACGTTCCCGCAGACCAGGAAGCAGAGGCCTGCCAGCGCGTGGCCGACACCTTCCGCATCTTCTTTGAATGCGTGACCGCACGCTTCGGGAAGCCCTGATGAACACCGGGCGGCATCTGTGGGTGGTCGGCACCTTCGATACCAAGGCCACCGAACTGAACTACCTGGCCGAACTGATACGTGCCGCCGGCGTGCCGGCGCTCACCGTCGACATCAGTACCCGTGAGCACGCCGCGGCGGCAGACATTCCCGCAGCCGAAGTGGCCGCGCACCACCCCCGGGGGGCCGGCCACGTACTGGGCAGTGGCGATCGTGGGCGCAGCGTCATCGCCATGGGCGAGGCCCTGTGCCGCCTCGTGTCGGCAGCCCACGATCAGGGCGCGCTGAGCGGCTTGCTGGGCATCGGTGGTTCGGGGGGCACCTCCATGATCGCCCCTGCCCTG
>JAEZGR010000046.1 GCA_023437255.1 Pseudomonadota bacterium
GGGCTCACCGCCGAACAGCTTGATGGTGTCCATGGTGGCCATGGCCAGACCGGCGCCATTCACCAGGCAGCCGATGTTGCCGTCGAGCTGAATGTAGGCCAGATCGAACTTGCTGGCTTCGACTTCAGCAGGATCTTCTTCGTCGAGGTCGCGGTAGGCAACGATTTCGGGCTGGCGATACAGCGCGTTCGAGTCGAAGTTGAACTTGGCGTCGAGTGCGATGATGTTGTTGTTGCTGTCGCGGTTGAGCGGGTTGATCTCGACCAGCGAAGCGTCGGTTTCCATGTAGCACTGATACAGCTTCTGGAAGATATCGACGGCCTGCTCGAGCGATGCCTCGGGCAGTTCGATGGCGCGGGCCACCTTGGCAGCCTGCTCGGCCGTGAAGCCGACGAGCGGATCGATGTATTCGGTAATGATCTTTTCGGGCGTGGAAGCGGCCACTTCCTCGATGTCCATACCGCCTTCGCTCGAAGCGATGAAAGCCACTTTCTGTGTGGCACGGTCGGTCACCAGCGAAACGTAGTATTCCTTCTGAATGTCGGCGCCCTCTTCAATATAGAGGCGGCGGACCTTCTGGCCTTCAGGGCCTGTCTGATGGGTCACGAGCTGCATGCCCAGGATCTCGGAGGCGAGCTTGCGCACTTCGTCGAGCGAACGGGCGAGCTTGACGCCACCGCCCTTGCCACGCCCACCGGCGTGAATCTGAGCCTTGACGACCCATACCGGCCCGCCCAGCTTCTCTGCCGCAGCCACGGCCTCATCGACGGAAAAGGCGGGAATGCCGCGCGGCACAGTCACGCCAAATTTCTTCAGCAGTTCCTTGCCTTGATACTCGTGAATTTTCATTGATTACCTGTCGGACGTAGAAATGGAATTAACGTGGCGCCTGCACCGAGGCGGCATGCACGGGCATGCCTGCCACAGCTTCAATTCTCGGTCGGCGGCGTGACATACCACCTGGGATAAAACTCTTTGACCACCGGGCCGTCGAGACGCAATGCATGACAGCCTTCGAGCTGAAAGGGCCGCTGTGACTGATCGGCACCCGCCTGTACTCGCCGCCGATTGGACTGCGATTGAATGGCGACGGTGGGCAGCACATAAGACAGTTCAGTCATGTGAGTACAGCCCGCCGTACGGCTGAATCGCCGCCTTACTGCATCGCGGAAACCCTTCAGCAGATTCATTCCGACCAGCCCCTGATACTCCGCCTCGATCGCCCTGCAATTCTGGTCGTAGGGAGCGGCACCATAACTGGCCTGTGCGGCCGTGATGTCGTACTGCTCGTCGAACGTGACCCGCAGATACATGTGATGAATCGGGTCTCCGGCGCGGCGCACGCCCTCTGAATTGGTCTTGACGGGAAAATCGTAATGCTTGAAGTCAATGAGCTCTGCTTCGAGATCCCATTGACCGTCGGCGCGGGCGTAGGCATCTACACGCACAGTACGCGTGTGCAACGCTTCGCGTTCGACTTCCGGTGCGGGCAAAGGCATGAATACAGATGTGGTCGGAAAAAACCTGCTAAGTATAGCGCAGCCTTAAAAGGAATCGTCTGGCATGGCAGGTTCGAGGGCAGGATCGCTGCCGAGATCGGCGAGAATTGCCCGCAGACAACTGGAAGGAAAACCCCGTGCAGCCATATAGCGGTATTGCCGCGCATATTCGGTGGTGTCGGCGGGCGCCACGCCAAACCGTTTGTGCCAGACCTCGCGGGCTCGCTGCATTTCGGTTTCGCGCAGGGAATCTGCCGCCTCGGAGACCACACCTTCGGGCAGGCCGTGTTGACGCAGCTCCTGCAGCACACGCCGCGTGCCCAGCTTGGGTGCGCGGCGATGAACCAGACTTTCGGCGAAGCGCTGCTGCGAGAGCCAGTCACCCGCCTCGAGTTCGTTGAGCAGGGATTCGAGCTCGGCGGGATCTTCACAATGCGGCGCCAGCTTGCGCGCCAGTTCGGTGCGCGAGTGTTCGCGGCGCGAGAGCAGCCCGATGGCGCGGGCCTTGAGGGACAGCGGACGCCGCGCCATGCGACCCCTTATTCGCCTTCAGGCGCCGGGGCCTTGGGGGCCGCCGCAGCCGCAACGCCCTGCATGGGCGCAATGCCCAGCTTTTCGCGAACACGGTTTTCGATCTCGCGCGCCATTTCGGGGTTTTCGCGCAGATACTCACGCACGTTGTCTTTACCCTGCCCGATGCGCGTGCCGTTGTAGCTGAACCAGGCACCGGCCTTGTCGACGATGCCGGCCTGCACGCCCAGATCGATGATTTCGCCTTCGCGCGAAATGCCGGCGCCGTACATGATGTCGAACTCTGCCTGCTTGAAGGGCGGCGCCACCTTGTTCTTGACGACCTTGACGCGCGTTTCGTTGCCGATGACTTCGTCGCCTTTCTTGATGGCACCGATGCGTCGGATGTCGAGACGGACCGAAGAATAGAACTTGAGCGCGTTACCACCCGTGGTGGTTTCAGGGTTGCCGAACATGACGCCGATCTTCATGCGGATCTGGTTGATGAAGATGACCATGCAGTTGGCGCGCTTGATGGTGGCCGTGAGCTTGCGCAGTGACTGTCTAATGATGCGTGCCTGCAGACCGACGTGGCTGTCGCCCATCTCGCCCTCGATCTCGGCCTTGGGCACG
>JAEZGR010000076.1 GCA_023437255.1 Pseudomonadota bacterium
GTTCGATGCTTTCCATGCAGATCTCCAAGTTGGGAAAATTCCCGCGAATTATAGCCAAACAACTATTCAATGGGTGCTGGCCGTGACAAAAAACGGCGGGAGCCGATTCTACCCGACTCCAGCCCCAAAGCTTAAATCTTACATGTACATGCCGCCGTTGACATGCAGGGTGGTACCCGTAATGTATGCCGCCTGCGACCCGGCCAGAAACGCCACGGCATTGGCGATGTCGGCCGGTGAGCCCATGCGACCCAGCGGAATCTGTGTCAGGATCGCCGAGGTCTGATTTTCGTCGAGGGCACGGGTCATGTCGGTTTCGATGAAGCCGGGCGCCACGCAGTTGACGGTGATGTTGCGGCTGCCCAGCTCGCGCGCCAGCGCACGGCTCATCCCCGCCACACCGGCCTTGGCGGCGGCGTAATTCGACTGGCCGGGGTTGCCGCTGGAGCCGATGACCGACGTGATGTTGATGATGCGACCCCAGCGGGCCTTCATCATGGGGCGGATCACCGCGCGCGACAGCCTGAACACGGCCGACAGGTTGGTGTCGATCACGCTCTGCCAGTCTTCGTCCTTCAGACGCATGGCGAGGTTGTCGCGGGTGATGCCGGCATTGTTGACCAGAATGTGCGGGCCGCCCTCCTTGGCCAGCTCGGCCACCAGCGCCTCACAGTCCTCCGGGCTATTGACGTCGAGCACCACGCCGCGTCCGCCCGCTTCACCCAGGTACTCCTGAATGCTGCGCGCACCCGCTTCGGAGGTGGCAGTGCCGATCACCGTGGCGCCGCGTGCAGCCAGTTCCTGAGCAATGGCCTTGCCGATGCCGCGCGTTGCGCCGGTCACCAGCGCAATCTTGCCCTGCAGTTCCTTGTCTTGCATGAATTCACCCCTGAAGTTGTTCGAGAGCGGCCTGCATGGAAGCAGGGTCGGTGATCGCAAGGCCGACCAGATCCTTGTCGATGCGCTTCGTGAGGCCATTGAGCACCTTGCCCGGGCCGCATTCCACGATATGGGTGACGCCCTGCGCCTTCATGGCCTGGATGGTTTCGACCCAGCGCACGGGGTGCCAGGCCTGACGTACCAGCGCATCGCGAATGGCGTCGGGTGAATCGACAATGGCAACGTCGACATTATTAATGACGGGAATGGCGGGCGAGCTGACCTGCACCTTTGCAAGGGCCGCCTGCAACACGTCGGCGGCGGGCTTGAGCAGGCTCGAGTGGAACGGCGCCGAGACGGGCAGGACGAGCGCGCGCTTGGCGCCACGACCCTTGGCCAGTTCGCAGGCGCGCTCGACAGCGGCCTTGTGGCCGGCAATGACCACCTGAGCGGGCGCATTGAAGTTCACGGCTTCGACCACCTCGCCCTGCGCAGCTTCGCTGCAGACCGCGCGCACGTCGTCGTCGGACAAACCCAGCACGGCTGCCATGGCGCCCGTACCCACCGGCACGGCAGCCTGCATGGCATCGGCACGGGTGCGCACCGTACGCACGGCGTCTTCAAGGCTCAGCGCCCCGGCGGCCGCAAGGGCGGAATACTCGCCCAGGCTGTGACCCGCGACCAGGGCGGGCTCAGGGCCGCCTGCTGCGCGCCAGGCGGCATACGTTGCCACGGCAGCGGCCAGCATGACCGGTTGCGTGTTCGTGGTCAGATTCAGATCTTCTGCGGGACCCTGCGCGATCAGTGCGGCGAGATCCTGCCCCAGGGCCGCCCCAGCCTGTTCAAGGGTCTGGCGAACGGCGTTGTTGTCGGCCCATGCGTCGAGCATGCCGACCGACTGCGATCCCTGACCGGGAAACACGAAAGCAAACTTCATGGTCTTATTCTTGAATGAGGTGGAAACAAAGCCGCATGGCCGCAGAGGCAAGGCGGCCGCTAGATGCGGGCCAGCACCGAACCCCAGGTGAAGCCACCACCCACGCCCTGCATGAGCACGAGATCACCCGGCTTGATGCGGCCGTCGCGTCGCGCGGCGTCGAATGCCAGCGGCACACTGGCCGCCGACGTGTTGGCATGGGAATCGACGGTGACGACGACCTTTTCGTCGGGCAGGCCCAGCTTGCGCCCCAGGAAGTTGATGATGCGCACATTGGCCTGATGGGGCACCATCCAGTCGATATCTTCGAGACTGATGCCGGCCCGCTTGCATACGCTTGCCGCCGATGCGGCCAGCGATGTGACGGCGAGCTTGAATACTGCCTGACCGTCCATGCGCAGGAAGGGGTCGCCTGTGACCTGGCCGTGAGACACGTTGCCCGCGGCGTGCAGAATCTTCATCTGGCTGCCGTCGGCATTGAGCTGGGCTTCGATGATGCCGGGTTCCTCGGAGGCCTGCAGCACGACCGCGCCCGCGCCGTCGCCAAACAGCACGCAGGTGCCGCGGTCATTCCAGTCGAGAATGCTAGAAAACACTTCGGCACCAATGACCAGTGCGGTCTTGGCGCGACCCGCACGGATGAAGCTGTCGGCCGTGGTCAGCGCATAAACAAAGCCGCTGCAGACAGCCTGAACGTCGAATGCCGCCGCGCCCTTGTTGCCGAGCTGAGCCTGCACGAGGCAGGCCGTGCTGGGAAAGATGAAATCGGGCGTCGAGGTGGCGACGATGATGAGATCAAGGGATTCCGCGTCGATGCCGGCATCTTCGAGCGCCTTGCGGGCGGCTTCGGTCGCCAGCTGGCTGGTGGTGACACCGGGATCGGCAATGTGGCGCTGCCGAATGCCGGTGCGCTCCGTGATCCAGGCGTCTGAAGTTTCGATTTGCCGCGTCGCCAGATCGGCCGCCAGTTCATCGTTGGTGACCACGCGAGGCGGCAGGTAGCCGCCCGAACCGATTATCTTGGCATTAGGCATCGTGTACTTCCAGAACCCGCTGCCGCGCAAGGCGCGCGCTCAGGCAGGCGTTTTGTCAGATGTAGTGACGGTTGCGGCCTGCATGCGTTCGCGCAGGTGCGCGATGGCTTGTGTGGTGCCTGCAAGCAGATCCTTCTGAACCGCTTCTCGGGTGCGCTGGAGAGCATGGCCAAAGGCGTAGGCATCGGCAGAGCCATGGCTCTTGATGACGATGCCGCGCAGCCCCAGCAGCGCCGCGCCATTATAGCGACGATTATCGACTTTATCGCGCAGGCGATTCAGCACCGGGCGCGCAACCAGGCCGGCGCCCATCGAGAAGATATCGCGGGTGAACTCGGCGCGCATCATGGATGCCACCATGCGGGCGACGCCCTCGATGGATTTGAGCACCACGTTGCCGACGAAACCGTCGCACACGATGACGTCGACCGTACCCTTGCAGATATCGTCGCCTTCGACGTTGCCGTAAAAATTGAGGCCACTTCTGCGCAGCAGGTCGGCAGCCTGCTTGACCACCTCGTTGCCCTTGATGACTTCTTCACCGATATTCAGCAGGCCGACCGT
>JAEZGR010000111.1 GCA_023437255.1 Pseudomonadota bacterium
GGCCATGGCCACCATGGACACCATCAAGCTGTTCGGCGGTGAGCCAGCCAACTTCCTCGACGTGGGCGGTGGCGCAACAGCCGAAAAAGTTACCGAAGCGTTCAAGATCATGCTTCGCAACGAGGGCGTGGAAGCGATCCTCGTCAACATCTTCGGTGGCATCATGCGCTGCGACATCATTGCCGAAGGCGTGATCGCTGCGTGCAAGGCCGTGAACCTGAGCGTGCCGCTGGTTGTCCGCATGAAGGGCACCAACGAAGAGCTGGGCAAGAAGCTGCTGGCCGATTCCGGCCTGCCCATCATCAGCGCCGACACCATGGCCGAAGCCGCGCAGAAAGTCGTGGCCGCTGCTGCCAAGTAAGAATTTGCCGAGGATTTTCACATGTCGATCTTGATCAACAAAGACACCAAAGTCATCACACAGGGAATTACCGGCAAGACTGGGCAGTTCCACACCCACTATTGCCGCGAGTACGCAAACGGCAAGGAAGCCTTCGTGGCGGGCGTGCACCCCAAGAAGGCCGGCACGGACTTCGAAGGTGTGCCCATCTACGCCAGCGTGAAGGAAGCCAAGGCAGAGACCGGTGCCACCGTCTCGGTCATCTACGTTCCGCCTGCTGGCGCTGCTGATGCCATCTGGGAAGCCGTCGACGCCGACCTCGATCTGGTCATCTGCATTACCGAAGGCATCCCGGTTCGCGACATGCTCATGGTTCGCAATCGCATGCGCGCCGAGAACAAGAAGACCCTGCTGTTGGGCCCCAACTGCCCCGGTCTCATCACCCCCGACGAGATCAAGATCGGCATCATGCCCGGTCACATCTCGCGCAAGGGCCGTATCGGCGTGGTCAGCCGCTCCGGCACGCTGACCTACGAAGCCGTTGCTCAGCTCACCGAGCTCGGCCTCGGTCAGTCGTCGGCTGTGGGTATTGGCGGCGACCCCATCAACGGCCTGAAGCACGTCGACGTGCTCAAGATGTTCAACGACGATCCTGACACCGATGCAGTGGTCATGATCGGCGAGATCGGCGGCCCCGACGAAGTCAACGCAGCACTCTGGGCAAAAGACAACATGAAGAAGCCGGTGGTGGGCTTCATTGCCGGCGTCACCGCCCCTCCCGGAAAGCGGATGGGTCACGCCGGTGCTCTGATCTCTGGCGGCGCCGACACCGCCGACGCCAAGCTTGAGGTCATGGAAGCCTGCGGCATCCGCACTACCCGCGATCCATCTGAAATGGGCAAACTGCTCAAATCGGTGTTGTGAGTATTGGAGGGCCTGCCTCAAGCAGGCCCTCACATGCTGTGCTGCCGTAGTCTCCTCACAAGGGAGTCGCGGCGCGCTCGCAGGGCCTTGCGGCGATCCTTACAAGAAGCTGAATTATAATGGCCCGCTTTTTGCACCCAGCGCACCGGCTGCGCGTGGGCCTTTTATATTCATCTTCTAACGCCACAAGGCAAACGGAAAAAGCATGCTAGAGTTTTTGCAGACGCTCCACTGGGGAGCGATCCTTCAGATCATCATGATCGACATCCTGCTCGGGGGTGACAACGCCGTCATCATCGCGCTGGCATGTCGTAATCTCGCGCCCAAGCAGCGCATGCAGGGCATTCTGTGGGGTACGGCGGGCGCAATTGGTCTGCGTGTCGTGCTCATCGCCTTCGCGCTCGTTCTGCTTGAAGTGCCTCTCCTCAAGGTTGTGGGTGGCCTGCTGCTGCTCTGGATCGGTATCAAGCTGCTCCTGCCCGACCAAGACGAGCATGGCAATGTCACCAGCGGTACGTCCATTTGGGGTGCGGTCAAGACCATTCTGATTGCCGACCTGGTCATGAGCCTTGATAACGTGATCGCGATCGCAGGCGCCGCTCAGAACACGCATCCAGATCACCAGCTGTATTATGTGATCTTCGGCCTGATCGTCAGCGTACCGATCATCATCTGGGGCAGCACCCTGGTACTCAAGCTGATCGACCGCTTCCCGCTGGTCGTCACCTTCGGTGCCGCACTGTTGGGCTGGATCGCGGGTGGCATGCTGGTCACCGACGTTCTGGTGGTCAAGTACATCGGCGAAGTCAGCATGACCGTCAAGATCGCTGCCGAAATCATTGGTGCGCTGTTCGTGGTCGGGCTGGGTAAATGGCTCGCATCACAGCGTGCAGTGAAAAGCGCGCAATAAACTAGGGCGAATTGAATGAGTCTGTTTAAGTCATCTGATCCCGACAAGCCTGAATCCGGGCTGTCATTGCTGCAAGGGCTGGGCATACTCGCCGTCATCGGCATCCTGCTTACCGTGCTGTTCAAGTATCTGGCAGGGTAAGAATGTCTGGTCCTTCCAAGCTGGTGATCGCAACCCGCGCCAGCAGGCTCGCCCTGTGGCAGGCCGAGCACTTGCAGGCGCGGTTGCAGGCGCTGTACCCCGCATGCGAGGTCAGCCTGCTCAAGATGACGACTCGAGGCGACCAGATCCTTGACCGCACACTGTCAAAGGTGGGCGGCAAGGGGCTGTTCGTCAAGGAGCTCGAAACGGCCCTGCTCGACGGCAGGGCCGATCTCGCCGTTCATTCCCTCAAAGATGTACCGGTCGACCTGCAGAGCCCTTTCAGCCTGCCGGTCATCCTGGAACGCGATGACCCGCGCGACGCTTTCGTGTCCTCGCGATACGCGTCGCTGGCCGAGCTGCCGGCGGGCGCCATCGTCGGCACTTCGAGCCTGCGGCGCGAGGCGCAACTGCGCGCACGCTTCCCGCAACTCGAGGTCAAGCCGCTGCGCGGTAACCTCGACACACGCCTGGGCAAGCTCGATCGCGGCGAGTACGACGCCATCATTCTGGCAGCCGCCGGTCTGCGACGTCTGGGTTTGGCCGAGCGCATCCGCAGTCTGCTTGAACCCGATATCAGTCTGCCTGCCGCAGGGCAGGGTGCACTAGGCATCGAAATTCTCGAATCGCGCACCGATCTTGACGGTTGGCTCAAGCCGCTCGAATGTGCTCAGACCGCGGCGTGTGCCATCGCTGAACGCGCAGTTTCTCGCGTCTTGGGTGGGTCGTGCCAGGTGCCTCTGGCCGCCTACGCACAGGTGCAGGGCGATTCCCTGCGTGTTGACGCACTGGTGGCCGAACCAGACGGCTCTCATATCGTGCGCAGTCATCGGTCCGGCAGTGTTGCCGACGCCCTTGAGTTGGGCGAAGATGCCGCGCGTGAACTGCTGGCACAGGGTGCGCAGGCCATCTTGGCGCGTCTGTTGCCGCCGTCGGCCTGAGCGCCGGCACTGCCGTGGTACGCGGCACGCTCCCCATTCACGTATTTCTTACGCGCCCCGAGGGGCGTAATGGGGCGGTGCCAGCGCGCCTGGCCGCCCTGGGCATGCAGGTGCACGAGCTGCCCGCCCTGGAATTGCGCCCACTGGTGCGTCCTTCGCACGTCCCGCTACCCGGTGACTTCGATCTGGTCGTATTCGTCAGCCGTTACGCAGCACAGTGCTACGTTCAGTGGTTGAGGCAGGGCGGCCACGCGAACGTGCACTGGCCCGTGAGCACACTGGCGGCCACCGTGGGCGCGAGCAGTGCCAATGCCTTGCTTGAAACGGGGCTGATCCCGGCAGAATCCGTCATTCATCCACCGGCCGACACTTTGGAGCAGGATTCCGAAGCGTTGCTGGGGG
>JAEZGR010000154.1 GCA_023437255.1 Pseudomonadota bacterium
GGATACGGGCGCGGCCATCAAGGGGGCGGCGCGTACCGACTTTTTCTGGGGGTATGGCGACGAGGCAGGCGCGCTGGCCGGGCGAATGAAGCAGAACGGCGAGATGTGGGTCCTGTGGCCCAAACAGGCAGGAGCACCCTCAGCACGATGAGCAACGAAATACTGGTATGCGGCGGCGGCATCGCCGGCCTGGCCATGGGGCTGGGCCTGGCGCGCAAAGGCTTTGACGCAGCGCTGATCGGCCCGCCTCCGCCGCGGCCCGATCTGGGGCCCGACGACTATCATCCGCGTGTATACGCCATTTCACAGGCAAGCCGGCGTTTTCTCGAGGCGCTGGGAGTCTGGCAGATGCTGGACAGCCGGCGCGTCACACCTGTCGAGACCATGGAAGTCTATGGTGACACGGGTGGGCGCGTGGTGCTGCACGCCTGGCAGGCCACCCAGCACAACCTTGCCTGGATCATCGAATCGGGCGAAATGGAGCGTGTGCTGCAGCAGGCCGTTCAGGTGTACGGCCTGCCGTGGCGTCACGAAAAGTTCAGCCACCTGGAAGGTCGCACGGCCTGCACCGAGGGAGGAGGAAAACTGCCCTTCGAGTTGCTCGTCGGCGCCGATGGCGCGCAATCTCTGGTGCGCAAGAGTGCGGGCATCTCGCACCATTCCCGGCCTTACGGTGATTGCGGGGTGGTGGTGCATCTCCACGCGGAGCTCCCGCATCAGAACACCGCGATCCAGTGGTTCACGGGTGACTCCATTCTCGCGCTGCTTCCCATGCCCGATACGGCAGACGGTCATCAGGTGTCGATGGTGTGGTCCATGCCCGAGCGCTCCGCGACAGAGTTCATGGCAATGGCCGCGCCGCAACGTGATGCCTTCCTCGAGTCGCGCCTGGCAGCCACCACGGGCGGGCGGCTGGGTCACCTGCGCCCGCGTAGCACCCCGTTTTCCTTCCCCCTTTTCCTGGAACGCAGCGGCATGGTGGCGCCTGGCGTTGCACTGGTGAGCGATGCGGCGCATCGTGTGCATCCGCTGGCAGGGCAGGGGCTCAATCTGGGTCTGGGTGATGTCGAGGCCCTGCTGCACATTCTGACGACGCGTGAACGTTATCGCGCCGTGAGCGACGAGCGGGTGTTGAACCGTTACCGGCGTGCACGTGTCCAACCGTTGTTGGCCATGAGCGTGGCCACCGATGGTCTCCACAAGCTCTTTGGTGTGCAGGCTGCGCCGGTGGTGGCGCTGCGCAATCTGGGCATGCAGGCGGTCGACCGATTGCCCGCCATCAAACGCTTTCTCATTGGCGGTGCGGCCGGTTGATCCTCATACCGTCGCGGCCACGGCGGGCCCGACCAAACGCGGCCCGCGTTACGAATCAGGAGTTGTCATGTCATTACGTACCAAGCTTTCCCGCAGTCTGATTGCCGGGCTGAGCGCATGTTTGTTGGCCTTGCCCGGCGCGGTACTCGCGCAGGACAAGGTCCTTTCCACCACAGGCAACGACCCGCAAGGCGCCGTAGTGGTGTCCACCGAGCAGGTGCGCAAGGGATTCGAGGAACGCTTCCCGGGCCTCGGCATCACCGAAGTCGCAACCACGCCGTTTCCCGGCCTGTTCGAGGTGCGCATCGGCACCGACCTGCTCTATGTCGACGCCGAAGTGAACTACGTGCTGCAAGGCTCGCTGATCGATGCACGCTCGCGGCGCGATCTCACGGCCCAGCGCATTGCCAAGTTGTCAGAGGTGGATTTCGATACCCTGCCGCTGGAAGACGCCATCAAGCAGGTGAAGGGCGACGGCAGCCGCAAGATTGCGGTTTTCGAAGATCCCAACTGCGGCTACTGCAAGATGCTGCACCAGGCGCTCAAGGAAATCGACAACGTCACGGTCTACACCTTCCTGTATCCCATTCTGTCGCAGGATTCACACGAGCGTTCGCGCAACATCTGGTGCGCCGAAAACCCTGAAGCGGCATGGCGCGACTGGATGCTTGAAGGCAAGACACCGGCGACTGCCGACTGTGAAACTCCGATCCAGGCCAATTTGGCGCTGGGCCGCAGCCTGATGGTGACGGGCACGCCGGCTTTGTTCTTTGCCGACGGCACGCGTGTCAGTGGCGCGATGCCGGCAAAGGGGCTGGAGCAGAAGCTCACCGAGTCCACCAAAGCAGCCGACAGCACGGCAGACTGATCAACCTCAGGCGCCTGTCGTGACTTCCTGGCCGATTGCGACGGGATTCACGATGAGGGGCGCGCCAGTGCCCGGTTCGCGCATGAGGGTGCACCGCACGCCATAGAGCTGCTCGACGAGCTGCTCGCTCACTACGTCAAGCGGGGCGCCCTGAGCGACGATACGACCATTGTGCATGGCGATCAGATGATCTGCGTATCGGCAGGCGCTGGCCAGATCATGGATGACCATCACCACGGTCTTGCCCTCGCGCGCCAGCTTTCTCACCAAGTCCAGCACTTCGATCTGATGCCCCAGATCCAGTGCGGAGGTGGGCTCGTCCAGCAGAAGCAGTGGTGTGTCCTGCGCCACCGCCATGGCGATCCAGGCTCGCTGGCGTTGACCGCCGGAGAGCGCATCCAGCGGCCGGTCGGCCAACGCTTCCAGGCGCGTGGCCCGCAGCGCAGCCCGCACGATAGCCGCATCGCCGGCCGACCACTGGCGCATCAGGCCGCGATACGGCTGGCGGCCAAACTGGATCAACTCCTCAACCGTCAGGCCGTCGGGCGCGCTGGCGTCCTGGGGTAGCAGTGCAAGCCGTCGCGCGACCTCTCGGGTGGGCGTGTGCGCTATATCTCTGCCATCGAGCAGCACGGCACCGCCTCGCGGCGCAAGAATGCGAGATAGTCCGGCAAGCAGGGTTGACTTGCCGCAGCCATTCGGGCCCACGATCGCCGTGATACGGGCTGCCGGCAGCTCCACGGATAGCCGGTCGATGATCAGGCGCTCGCCATAGCCCAGAGAAAGGTCGCGCGTGGCCAGGGTCGCCGTGTCTTGGCTCGTCGTCGTGAGTGCCGATTCCAATGTGTTCATGTTCCGGTGCGACGTGGTTCGCGCAAAAGTATCCATAAAAGGTAGGGACCGCCCACGATAGCCGTGATGATGCCCACCGGCACTTCCACCGGGTCGAAGACACTGCGGCCGACCCAGTCGGCAGCCATCATGAGTGATGCCCCGGCAATTCCGGCAGTGAAGATCGGAACTCCCTGATTGCGTGTGAGGTGGCGCGCGATCTCGGGAGCGGCCAATGAGACCAGCCCGATGGGGCCGGCTACCGACACGGCAGTGGCGGTCAGCGCCACCGTTATGATCAACACGCCGATACGGACACGTCGCACACGGCTGCCGAGGCCTATTGCCACCGTTTCAGGGAAGCGCAGCAGCTGCAGCTGACGGCCCATGAGCTTGGCGGCAGGCAGGCATACCGCAAGGCACAGGGCCAGCAGCAGCACCGTTGAAGGTGCTCGCGCGTTCAGGCTTCCCACAGTCCAGGGGTAGGCCAGGTTGGCGCTGTCGATGTCGGCACGGGCGAGCATGAAGTTCGTGACTGCACCAAACAGCGCGCCCAGGGCAATGCCCACGATGATGAAGCGATAGCCGCGTGCGCCGCCACCGCCCAGTCCGAACGCGAGCGCGG
>JAEZGR010000185.1 GCA_023437255.1 Pseudomonadota bacterium
ACTGTATATAGTTGACTGTGCGCCGCTGCGGACGCTTACAGGTTCTTCAGAATGAGGCCAATCGCGCTCAAGGCGCAGAAAGCCAGCAGACCGCGCCGCAGCATACCGGCGCTTACCTTTTGTCGCAAGCGGCCCGATGCCCAGAAGCCGAGCAGCATGAAGGGCACCATACTGGCCCCCAACAGCAGTTCCTTGACCCCGAAGTAGCCCGCTATCGCCAGCACCGACAGGGAGAACATGGAACCGAAGAAAAGAATCACGCCCGTGGTGGCACGCAAGGTGGGCGGCGCGGATCGTTGCATGGCGATGACCAGCGGCGGTGCGCCCACCGATGTGAGCGTCCCCATGACGCCCGACAGAACGCCGGCGATGGTCACGTTGCGCCGGTTCGCCACAATCTTCAGGCCCGCCACGCTCATGCCCACAGCCAGAAGAATCATCGCGGCGAACAGAAAGTTCAGCGGCCGCTGCGAGAGTTGCGCAAGGGCGACCACGGCAATGAGACTGCCGACGACTCGACCCGCCAGAGCAGAACCGGCAGAAGACCAAGAAATGTTTTTGTATTCGCGCACCGCGGTCAGGAAGGTGACGCAGCCGCCCAGCATGAGCAAGGGTCCGGGAACGAGCTCCGGGCACACGATCGCCGCCACGGGCGCCGAGAACATGGTGAAGCCGACCCCGCCCACCCCCTGCAGGAACGCGGAACCAAGTATGAGTGCGGCCATCCAGGCATAGAGCCAGGGGTCTGTGAACGGCAGGAGTTCTAGCGTCTGCATGCGTGTCTCTCAGGTTGCTGCCTAGGGAAAACCACTGGATGTACGGGAAAAAGCTATGAAGATAATATACAGTATACGATCTGAAATTGATTTACATCAGGTCTAGCGCGATTCAGCGCACTTGTTCCCCCAACGCCGAGAGGCCCCCCATGCAATCTGACGTCGTCCTCACCTCTGCCCACTGGCTCTATTTGATCGCCGTAGTGGTCATCATCATCACCATGATCAAACGCGCCAACGTGGTCGTACCTTCGGTCATCGGCACATTTTTGGTTGTCACGGCCATTACCGGCAGCCCAATCAGCGGGCTGATCGGCATCTTTTCCGCCAGCTTTGTCGCTGCGAAAGAGCTCTTCAACATCTTCCTCGTCATCACCTTCATGACCGCCCTTCTGAATTCATTGAAGGCGATCGAGGCCGATGTACGCATGGTGGCTCCGTTTCGCAAAGTCATGACGGGCGGCACCGCCTCATTCATCATGATCGCGCTGTCCACCTATCTGATCTCACTGTTTTTCTGGCCGACGCCTGCGGTACCACTGGTCTCCGCGATTCTGTTGCCGGCCGCCATTGCCGCCGGGTTACCGCCGCTGACCGGAGCCATGGTCATCGCCATTGCCGGGCAAGGCATGGCACTTTCGTCCGACTACATCATCGGGGTCGCCCCGGGCATCAGCGCCAAGGCAGCTGGCGCGGCCGTGAGCGTGCAGGCGGTGGCCGACCGTGCGATGGTCCTGTCGATCATCACTGGTGCCATCGCATTGGGCATCACCTTCGCCCTGACCCGCAAGTATTTCCGCCGCCCGGACCCCGCCCTGCTTGCCGACTGGCAGGCCCGTGCCGCCGACGGCACACTGGAAGAAGTCGCGCACACAGGTACTTTCGACAAGAGCGAGCTGGTTCGCCATGCCGCCGATGAACCAGTCGCGGAACCCTGTGATATCAAAGACCAGCCGCCGGCAAAGCGTGCAGACATGGAAAAATGGTCGCGTGTGTTCGCCGTGGTCACGCCTCTGGCGGTCCTCGGCATCATCCTTATCATGGTGCTGCCCAGCATCTTCCCCAGCCTGCCCGCGTTGCGCGGTGGTGAGGCGGCCGGCCTGGTGGGCGGCGTAGCCTTCATTCTCATGATGTTCGCAACAGCAGCCGCCTGCGGATTCAAGCGCATGCTCGACGTGTGCCCCGAGCACATGACCGACGGCTTCGTATTCGCCTTCCGTGCCATGGGTTCCGTGCTGCCCATCGCAGGCTTCTTCTTTCTGGGCGCCAACGAAGCCACTGCGGCGATTCTCGGTGTACCTGAGTCCGAAGCGCCGAACCTGCTGTTCGAATTGATCGCCGCCGGCCAACACCTGATTCCCGACAACCATTTCATGGTGGCTTTTGGCGTGCTGCTCGTCGGCATGATTTCGGGCATTGACGGTTCCGGCTTCTCGGGCCTGCCGCTGACCGGTACGCTCTCGGGCGCATTGGGCCCCGTGGTGAACATGGATCCGGCCACGCTCGCGGCCATTGGCCAGATGGGTGCCATCTGGACGGGCGGCGGTACGCTCATCGCCTGGTCCTCACTGATTGCAGTGGCCGGTTTTGCCCGTGTCAATATCCTGGATCTGGTCCGCGCACTGACGCTGCCCGTGGTGGTCGCCCTGACTGTGTCCACCGTCGCCGGCGTGGTTCTGTTCGGCTAGGAGGTCCGATATGGCAAGCACTCAGACGCCTGCACAGGCCTTCGCGAAACAGGCCACCAGCGACTCCGCCATGGTAGCCGCCGGGCATCCGCTGGCCGTGCAGGCGGCCTGTGCCATGCTCGAGCGGGGCGGCAGCGCGGCAGACGCGGCCATTGCCGCCGACGCGGTCATGGGTGTCGTGGAACCCATGGCCACCAGCATTGGCGGCGACGTGCTGGCAATGGTGTACGAACCAGGCGGCCGGGTCACCAGCTACAACGGTACGGGGCGGGCACCGGCCCGCCTTACCCCGGACCTGGTGGCCGACCTGCCTGGGCAACGGATCCCGGAACGTCATCCGTTCTCGGTCACGACCCCGGGTGCGGTACAAGGCTGGTTCGACCTTCATGCACGCCATGGTCGCCTGCCCTTGGCCGACCTGCTCGAACCGGCGATCCGCCACGCGCGCGACGGCTTCGCAGTGGCTGCAGTTGCCGCCCGCGAGTGGAAGCTCTTCGACCATGTGCTGCACGTCGACCCCAACTGCGCCAGGCTTTACCGGGCGGGCAACAGCCCCGTTGCCGGCGAAATACTGACCAATCCCGCATTGGGCGCGCTGCTCGAAGCCATCGCCACGCACGGGCCGCAGGCGTTTTACCAAGGCGCCATGGCACACGCCACTGCGAGCGCGGTTCAGACCATGGGCGGCCTTCTGGCCGCCGAAGACCTGCACGCGCATTCCGGCAACTTCTGCGAGCCGGTATTCACCGACTTCTTCGGCTGCCGGGTGCATCAGTGCCCGCCCAATACTCACGGCGTGGCCATCCTTGATGCGCTGGAACAGATCGCCGCTCACGGCGGCAACCCGGAGGACCCGTCCACCTGGGTACACCTGATCCGCTCTACCGCCAGCGCAATGCGCAGGGCACGCGAAACCGTGGCTGACCCCTCGGGCAACACCGTTTGTTCGGTGGTGGTCGACCGCGACGGGCTGGCCATTACGCTGATGTCCAGCATCTTCAAGCGGTTCGGCTCGGGCATTGTGGTGCCCGAAGGCGGCTTCGTGTTGCAGAACCGCGGATTCGGATTCGCCACCCCGGGCCATGTGAACGGGCCCGCCCCTCGCAAGCGGCCCTATCACACGGTTGTGCCCGGCATCACGACCCGTAATGGCGAGTTCCTGCTGGGGATGGGGGTGGTGGGCGGGCTGATGCAGCCACAAGGGCAGATTCAGATTCTCACGCGCGTTCTGGCCTGGAACACCAATATTCAGACCGCCATCGAGGCGCCCCGTATGCGGCTCGAAGCCGGCGACACGCTCGCCATCGAGGCCGGTACCCCGGCAGCGATCGAAACAGCCATGCGAAGCGCGGGCTTTGCGCCGCCTGCCGCGTCTGCGGGTGAACTGGGCGGTCGCAGCGATTTCGGTGGCGCACACGCGGTTTTCCGTCACGCCGACGGTACGTTGCAGGGTGCCGCTGACCCACGGAAGGACGGTGCAGCGGCCACCCCTGGCTAGGCCCTGTTTCGGGTAATCCCTAGTTTTTGCCTTTGGTATACCGTATACAATATCCCTACAAGCTTAAAACAACTGCTCCCCGACCAGCCGGTCTTGCGGCCTGAACAGACCGCATTTTCTCGAAAGGACACATCATGGCCGAACTCATGAACCGCGACGAATTCCGCACCGCCCTTGAAAACGCCATCAAAGGCAAGAGCGCCAACACCTCGCCCTTCAGCATTGCCTGGGCAAGTGGCAAGCTCTCGCGCGAGCACCTGGCGCGCTGGGCGGAGAACCACTATCACTACGTCGGCCCCTTCGCCGACTACCTGGGCTATCTGTACGCCCGCATGCCCGAGCAGTACACCGAAGCCAAGGACTTCCTGCTGGCCAACATGTACGAAGAGGAAATCGGCGGCGACCGTCACACTGATCTGCTGATCCGTTTTGCGGAAGCCTGCGGCACCACCCGTGAGCGCGTTGTCGATCCCGACAACATGAGCCCCACCACCCGTGCCCTGCAATCCTGGTGTTACTGCGTCGCCATGCGCGAAGACCCGATCGTCGCCGTAGCCGGCCTGGTGGTCGGCCTGGAATCGCAGGTCCCCTCGATCTATCGCAAGCAGACGCCCACGCTGCGTGACAAGTATGGTTTCACCGACGAAGAGGTCGAGTTCTTCGATCTGCACATCGTCTCCGACGAAATCCACGGCGAACGCGGCTACCAGATCGTTCTGGAACACGCCAACACGGTAGAGCTGCAGCAGCGCTGCCTGCGCATTTGCGAAATCGGCGCCGAAATGCGCCTGCTGTACACCACCGCCCTGTACAACGACTACGTCAAAAACGAAATCTCGCTGCAGGAACTCGAACTGGCCGCTTAAGCGGTTCAGGACATGGGGCGGGCCGGCGCTCGACGCCGCCCCGCCCTTTTCATTCGGTGAGCGACAGGAACACAACCGTGCAGAATCTTCAAGACCAGGTATTTCTCAATCATATCGGTGGGCAGTGGGCCGCCAGTGCCACGGGCAACACCTACGCCAACCTGAACCCTGCCGACACGCGCGATATCGTCGGCAACTTCCAGGACTCCGACGAACGTGACGCCACCGCGGCTGTCGAAGCGGCCGCCGCTGCGTTCGCTGCATGGCGTCGCACCCCCATCGGCAAGCGTGCAGCCATTCTCATGAAGGCCGCGGATCTGCTCGACGAACGCACCGATCAGATCGCCCGGGAACTGACCCGCGAAGAGGGCAAGTCGCTCGCCCTGGCGCGCGGCGAGGTTCAACGTTCTGCCGAGACACTGCGCTTCTATGCAATCGAAGGGCAGACATACACCGGCGAGACCTTCCCGCAAGACGACCCCGACATGATCGTCTACACTCAACGCGAGCCGTTGGGCGTCGTGACGGTGATTTCGCCCTGGAACTTCCCGCTATCGATTCCGGCACGCAAGATCGCACCCGCCTTGATCACCGGCAACACCGTGGTCTTCAAGCCCTCGAGCGATACCCCGCTCACGGGCTACCGGTTGGCCGAGGCCCTGGTCGATGCCGGCATTCCCGCAGGCGTGCTGATCTTCCTGACGGGTCGCGCGTCTCGTGTGGGCAAGGTGCTGACCCAATCGGAACACGTGCGTGCCATCACCTTCACGGGCTCCACGGCGGCGGGCGAAGCCATCCACCGCGGCGCAGACATGACCACCCGCCTGCAGATGGAACTGGGCGGCAAGAACCCCCTCATCGTGCTGGCCGATGCCGACCTCGACAAAGCAGTCGATCTCGCCATCAAGGGCGGCTACTCGCTCAGCGGGCAGGCATGCACGGGCACCAGCCGCGTGCTGGTCGAGGCTTCCGTTCGCCAGGCTTTCACCGACCGATTGGTGGAACGCGTGAAAGCCATGAAAGTGGGTAACGGCATGGAGGCCGGCATCGACCTGGGTCCCATGGCCACTGAATCACAGATGAATACCGTGCTTGAGTACGTGGCGATCGGCAAAAGCGAAGCCACCCACCTGATCGGCGGCGAACGCCTGACCGGCGGAGACTTCGACCACGGCTTCTACCTGACACCCGCCGTGTTCACCGATGTGACCCCGTCGATGCGTATCGCGCGCGAAGAAATCTTCGGCCCGGTGCTGGCCATCATCGAGGTGAGCGGCTACGAAGAGGCGATCGCCGTGGCCAACGACACCGAGTACGGCCTCTCGGCCGCCATTGCGACCACCAGCTCTGTCTATGCACACCGTTTCGTGAACGACATTCAGTCGGGCACCGTAAAGATCAACCGCACGACGACCGGCAATCTCATGAACGCGCCGTTCGGCGGCCTCAAGCGCTCCAGCACCTCCACCTTCCGCGAATCCGGTCGTGGCGGGCTCGAGTTCTTCGTGCAGATCAAGAC
>JAEZGR010000226.1 GCA_023437255.1 Pseudomonadota bacterium
GGCCATTCTCGAGCGCGTGCGGGCGCATGGGCTCGCGCATGGGCTCGCCCCCACCGTCATGACCTTCGACCCGCACCCGCGGGCGTATTTCGCCGAACGCAGCGGGCAGCCCCAGAAGGCGCCGGCCCAGATCAGCACCCTGCGCGACAAGATGCAGGAAGTCGTGCGTCACGGCATGCAGCAGATGGCCGTGCTGCGCTTCAATGAAGCGCTTTCATCGATGGCGCCGGAAACCTTCATCCGCCAGTTGTTGGTCGAAGGCCTGAACACCCGCTGGCTGCTGGTTGGCGAGGACTTTCGCTACGGCCACAGGCGCGCCGGAGACATCGAACTCTTGCGTCGCGCCGGGGCGCAATATGGCTTCCAGGTCGAAACGATTGCCGACATTCCCGACCGGCTCGGTCAACGCATTTCCAGCTCGGCTCTGCGTGAAGCACTCGCCGCCGGCGACCTCGAGCGCGCCCACGCGCTGCTCGGCTATGCCTTTCGCCTGACCCATCACGTAGGTCATGGTCAGAAGCTGGGGCGCAGCATCGGCTATCGCACACTGAACCAGCTGGTGCCGGAGCGCTTTGCACTGCGCAACGGTGTCTACGTCGTCAAGGTGCACGGCCTGCACGACAGGCCCCTGCCCGGTGTGGCCAGTCTGGGCGTGCGCCCCACTGTGACCGACGCCGGCCGCCGGGTGCTCGAAACACACCTGCTCGACTGTGACATTGACGCTTACGGTAAACTCGCTACTGTCGAATTCGTGCGCTTCCTGCGCGACGAAGAAAAGTTTCCCGACCTTCCCACCCTGATCGCCGCCATCGACGACGACGCGCGGCGTGCCCGAGATCATTTCGCTTTCCATGGACTATAGAAAAAGCCTCAATCTGCCTGAATCCCCCTTTCCGATGCGCGGCAACCTGGCCAAGCGTGAGCCGGGCTGGATCGCCGAGTGGGAAGAGAAAAAGATCTACGCAGCCATCAGGCAGGCCGGCAAGGGAAGGCCGAAGTTCGTCCTGCACGATGGCCCGCCCTATGCGAACGGCAATATTCACATCGGGCACGCGGTCAACAAGATTCTGAAAGACATCATCGTCAAGAGCCGCAACATGGCCGGCTTTGACGCGGTGTACGTGCCGGGCTGGGACTGCCACGGCATGCCCATCGAAATCCAGATCGAAAAGAAATACGGCAAGAATCTGCCGGTCGCCGAGGTGCAGGCCAAGGCGCGCGCCTACGCGTACGAACAGATCGACAACCAGCGCCGCGAGTTCAAGCGCCTGGGCGTGCTGGGCGATTGGGAGCGGCCGTATCTCACTATGAATCACAGCAACGAAGCCGATGAGCTGCGCGCACTGTCGCAGATCATGCAGAAGGGCTTCGTGTTCCGGGGTCTCAAGCCGGTGAACTGGTGCTTTGACTGTGGCTCGGCGCTCGCCGAAGCAGAGGTCGAATACGCCGACCGCAACGATCCCTCGATCTATGTCGCTTTCCCCTTCACCGACAAGGCGGCCGTGGCTGCGGCCTTTGGCGTCGATCAGGCCGAAGACGGCGCCATCGTCATCTGGACCACCACGCCCTGGACCATCCCTGCCAACCAGGCCCTGAACGTGCACCCCGAGTTCGAATATGCGCTCGTGCGCCTGCAGGCGCCGCGCAGCACCGGCTCCTTGCTGCTGTTGGCCAAAGACCGTGTCGAAGCCTGCCTGAAGGAATGGGGGCTCGAAGGCACGATCGTCGCCACCACGAGCGGCGAAAAGCTGGCGGGGCTCGAGTTCCGTCACCCGCTGCACGCCGCTCACGAAGGCTACGACCGGGTTTCGCCCGTCTATCTGGGTGACTACGTCACGCTCGACTCCGGCACCGGCGTCGTGCACTCGGCGCCCGCCTACGGTGTGGAAGACTTTGTGTCGTGCAAGGCGCATGGCATGAGCGACGACGCCATCATCAACCCGGTGAAGGGCGACGGCCATTACGCCGACAGCCTGCCGCTGTTCGGTGGCCACACGATCTGGAAAGCCAACCCGATCATCGTCGAGGCGCTGCAGAAGGCCGGCACCTTGCTCAAGGTTGAAACGCTCAAGCACAGCTACATGCACTGCTGGCGCCACAAGACGCCCGTCATTTACCGGGCCACCAGCCAGTGGTTTGCCGGCATGGACCGCGAACCCGCACAGGGCGGCGAAACGCTGCGCCAGATGGCACTCAAGGGTGTCGAGAACACCGCCTTCTACCCTGCCTGGGGCAAGGCGCGTCTGCACGCCATGATCGCCAATCGCCCCGACTGGACTCTGTCGCGTCAGCGCCAGTGGGGTGTGCCCATGGCGTTCTTCGTACACAAGGAAACGGGTGAGCTGCACCCACGCACGCCCGAGCTCATGGAAGCCGTGGCGCAACGCATCGAAAAGCATGGCATCGAGGCCTGGCAGTCGCTCGACCCGGCCGAACTGCTCGGTGCCGATGCGGAACACTACGAAAAGACCCGCGACACGCTCGACGTGTGGTTTGACTCGGGCACCACGCACGCCACGGTGTTGGGCGGTCGCGACGGTCAGGTGAAGGGCTCACACGCCGAAGACCTGACCTGGCCGGCCGACCTTTACCTCGAGGGTTCCGACCAGCACCGCGGCTGGTTCCATTCGTCGCTGCTCACCGGCTGCATGCTGTATGGCCGCCCGCCCTACAAGGCCCTGCTCACGCACGGCTTCGTGGTCGACGGCCAGGGCCGCAAGATGAGTAAGTCCGTGGGCAACGTGGTGGCCCCGCAAAAAGTGTCTGACACGCTCGGCGCCGAAATCCTGCGCCTGTGGACCGCAGCAACCGACTATTCGGGCGAGCTGTCGATTTCCGACACGATTCTCGACCGCGTGGTCGAAAGCTACCGCCGCATTCGCAATACGCTCAAGTTCCTGCTGGGCAACGTGGCTGATTTCGATATCGCCACCCAGGCCGTGCCGCTCGAGCAGATGTTCGAGATCGACCGCTACGCCCTGGCCATGACCGCCGCCATGCAGGCCGATGTCGAGGCCTGGTACGAACGCTACGAATTCCACCCGGCGGTCGCCCGTCTGCAGGTGTTCTGCTCCGAAGACCTCGGCGCCTTCTACCTCGATGTCCTGAAAGATCGCCTGTACACCACGGCGGCCGACAGCCTTGCGCGCCGCTCCGCCCAGACGGCACTCTGGCACATCACCAACGGTCTGCTCAAGCTGCTGGCACCGATTCTTTCGTTCACGGCCGAAGAAGCCTGGAAACACTTCCGGGGCGAAGAAGACACGCTCACCATCTTCACGGAAACCTGGCATCAGTTCCCGGAAATGGCCGATGGACCCGCCCTGGTCGCGAAGTGGACTCGCCTGCGCGAGATTCGCGCCGAAGCGATGCGCCGCATCGAAGAGGTGCGGGCCACCGGCAAGGTGGGGTCCTCGCTGGCCGCCGAGATCGACATCCGCGCGCAGGGCAACGACCTCGAGATCCTGCGCTCGCTGGGCGACGACCTGCGCTTCGTGCTGATCGTTTCACGCGCCACCGTACACGCTTGCACTGAACCGGAACTGCGCATCGACGTGCAGCCCAGCGATGCGGCCAAGTGCGAACGTTGCTGGCACCATCGCCCCGATGTCGGCAGCGACCCGCAGCACCCCACAATCTGTGGCCGCTGTACCGACAACCTGTTTGGCGACGGCGAACAGCGCGAGCATGCTTGAGTCGCCCGCGCGTCGCAGCCTGGCGGGCTGGCTGCTGGTGGCGGCGCTGATCATCGTGATTGATCAGGCCACCAAGGTGTGGTTCGACAGCGCACTGGAGTACGGAGAGCGGTGGCATGTACTGCCGTTCTTCGACTTCACGCTGCTGTACAACACCGGTGCCGCATTCAGTTTTCTTGCCGACGGCCAGGGGTGGCAACGCTGGTTCTTCACCGGAATCGCGCTCATCGCCACCGTGGTGATCGTGCGCCTGCTCCGCAAGCACGCCCACGCGCCCCTGTTCTGCGCCGCACTGGCGTGCATCCTGGGCGGCGCGCTCGGCAACGCGATCGACCGCCTGCTGTACGGCCATGTGGTGGATTTTCTGCTCTTCTACTGGCAGGATTGGTACTTTCCGGCATTCAACGTCGCTGACGTGGCCATCACCTGCGGTGCCATCCTGCTGCTGATCGACGAAATCCGGCGTTGGCGTCATGAGCGCCAGAGCGCCCAACCGTAAAATCGCCATGCTCGAACTTGCCAACAAACGCATCGTGCTCGGCCTGACGGGCGGCATCGCCTGCTACAAGGTCGCAGAATTCGTGCGCCGGGCCACGGAACAGGGCGCCGTCATCGACGTCGTGATGACCGAGGCCGCCACCCACTTCATCACGCCGGTCACCATGCAGGCACTGTCGGGGCGCCCGGTCTACCTCGACGCCTGGGATTCACGTGAGCCCAACAACATGGCTCACATCAATCTGACGCGCGGCGCCGACGCGATCCTGATCGCACCTGCCAGTACCGACTTCATGGCCAAGCTGGCGCATGGCCTGGCCGACGACCTGCTTTCCACCCTGTGTGTGGCCCGGGGCAATTGCCCGCTGCTGGTCACGCCCGCCATGAACCGCGAGATGTGGCTCAACGCAGCCACCCAGCGCAACGTGGCGCTCCTGCGTGGCGACGGCGTGCACATCTTGGGGCCCGCAGAAGGTGAGCAGGCCTGTGGCGAGGTGGGCAGCGGCCGCATGATCGAGCCCGACCAGATCCTCACCGAGCTCATCGCCTTTTTCCAGCCCAAGGTTCTGGCCGGCAAACGCGTGCTCATTACGGCCGGCCCCACCTCCGAGCGCATCGACCCCGTCCGGGTGATCACCAATCGCAGTTCGGGCAAAACCGGCTATGCGCTCGCGCGGGCCGCGCGCGATGCCGGTGCCGAAGTGATCCTGGTCAGCGGGCCCACCGCGCTGCCCTGCCCTTATGGCGTGACCCGCATTCCGGTGGAAAGCGCCAGAGACATGCATGCCGCCGTCATGCAATTCGCCACCGACAGCGATATCTTCATCTCGGTGGCCGCCGTGGCAGACTGGCATGTCGTGAACGCCGGCGAGCAGAAGCTGAAGAAGACAGCCGGTGGTCAAGCGCCGCAGATCGAGTTCGCGCCCAATCCCGACATTCTGGCCGACGTGGCCGCCCTGCCCGATGGGCCCTGGTGCGTGGGATTCGCCGCCGAGACCGAGAATCTCGACGAATACGCCGAGCAAAAAAGGCGTCGCAAGCGCGTGCCGCTGCTGGTGGGCAACCTGGCACAGAAGGTGATGGACGCCGATGTCACCGAGATGGTGCTGTACGACGACCAGGGCCGCAGCGCGCTGCCCCCCCAGCCCAAGCTTCAGGCAGCCCGCGCGCTCGTCCATGCCATTGCACAACGGAGCCCCCGATGAGACGCATCGCTCTCAAAGTTCTCGACCCGCGCATGAATGACTACCTGCCGGCCTATGCCACGCAGGGGTCGGCCGGCCTGGATCTGCGCGCCTGTATCGACGCCCCCATCACGCTGCAGCCGGGTGGCGCCGAACTGATCCCCACCGGTCTGGCGATTCATATCGCAGACCCCGCCTACGCTGCCATGATCCTGCCGCGTTCGGGTCTGGGGCACAAGCACGGCATCGTGCTGGGGAACCTGGTGGGGCTCATCGACTCCGATTACCAGGGGCCGCTCATGGTCTCGGTGTGGAACCGCGGCAGCGAAGCCTTTGTGCTGAATCCCATGGAGCGCATGGCCCAGCTGGTGGTCGTGCCGGTTCAGCAGGTCGAATTCGATGTGGTCGACGAATTCGAAGGCAGCTCGCGGGGAGCCGGCGGCTTCGGCAGCACAGGCCGCCAATAGGCCCGTACCTTATACGCGCCCGCCGGCCGGGCGCCTGCCGATCAGGCGGCTTCTTCTTCGCCGAGATACGCCGCTCTGACCTTCGGGTCGTCCAGCAGCTGCTGAGACGGCCCTTCGAGTATCATGCGCCCCGACTCCATGACGTAGCCACGATTGCTGGCCTCAAGCGCGAGCTTGGCGTTCTGCTCGATGAGCAGGATCGTGACGCCTTCCTGCGAAATGGTGTTGATGACCTCGAAGATCTTGTCGACCATGATCGGCGCCAGGCCCATCGATGGCTCGTCGAGCAGCAGCAGGCGAGGCCGCGAAATCATGGCCCGGCCCATTGCAAGCATCTGCTGCTCGCCGCCCGACAAGGTGCCGGCCGACTGTTTGAGCCGTTCGCGCAGCCGCGGAAAGATCTCGAGCACATGTTCCGTGTCTTGCCGCACCTGATCGGTGTCGCGCCGGCTGTATGCCCCCATGGCCAGGTTTTCTTCGATGGTGAGCTGACCGAAGATCCCGCGCCCCTCGGGCACCATGACTAGCCCTTCGCGCACCAGCGTGTACGACGGTGCGCCGGCGATCGAGCGGCCGTCGTACAGAATGTCGCCCGCCGCGCGCGGCACCAGGCCGCAGATCGCGCGCAGAGTAGTGCTCTTGCCGGCTCCGTTGGCGCCGATCAGACTCACGAGTTCACCGTGATTCACGGTGAGATTCAGACCCCGAACGGCGCGGATACCGCCATAGGCCACGTCGAGATCGCGCAGTTCGAGCAAAGGCGTTTGGGTGGTCATGTGTTGCTTCCCTGATTCGTTGCGCCGGCCTCTTGCTGGAGCGTGGCCACGTCGGTGGCCGGCGCGGCATTCACGCCCGCCTGCCCGGCGGCACCCTTGCCCAGATACGCCTCGATCACGCGCGGATCACGCTGCACCTCAGCCGGTTTGCCCTCGGCCAGCACACGGCCGTATTCCAGCACCAGCACGCGATTGCACAGCCCCATGACGAGCTTCATGTCGTGCTCGATCAGCAGCACCGTGACGCCGTCGTCGCGGATCTTCTCGATGAGCTGGCGCAGCACCACCGTTTCGGAAGGATTCATGCCCGCCGCCGGTTCATCGAGCGCCAGCAGCTTGGGCTCGGTGGCCAGCGCACGAGCGATCTCGAGACGGCGCTGATCGCCGTAGGACAAGGAACGCGCGATGTCGTTGGCGCGGTCTGCGATGCCCACGTACTCGAGCAGTTCATAGGCACGCTGCTCGATATCGCGCTCTTCCTGGAGGGTGGCGCGATTCCGAAACACGGCGCCGAACACGCCCGCATGCGTGCGCACGTGACGCCCGATCATCACGTTCTCGATCGCACTGAGGTTGGCAAACAGGCGGATGTTCTGAAACGTTCGAGCCAGCCCCACTTGCGCAATTTCGTGAGGCTTCAGCCGTGTGAGCTGATGCCCCATGAAGTTGGCAGTGCCCATTTCCGGCTGATAGAGGCTGGTGAGCACGTTGAAGAGCGTGGTCTTGCCGGCACCGTTAGGACCGATCAGGCCGTAGATGTCGCCCTTGCAGATGCCGAAGCTCACGTCCGACAAGGCCTGCAGACCACCGAATCGTTTGCTGATGCGGTTCACCACCAGCAGCAGCTCGGGCATGGCGCCCTGGTCACGATGCAGAGGAGCCGAGCTCATGCGCCCTCCCTTGCCGCCCGCAGTTCGCGGCGACGCAGCGCCGAGGGCCAGAGGCCTTCGGGCCGGAAGATCATGACCAGCACGAGCGCAAAACCGAACAACAGCATGCGGATGCCTTCGGGGTCGAGGATGACGTCGCCAAACAGCGTCTGCTGCAGGGGTACCACGACGGCGCGCAGCAGTTCCGGGAACACCGACAGCAGCAATGCCCCCAGGATCACCCCGGGGATATTGCCCATGCCGCCCAGCACCACCATGCACAGCACGGCAATGGATTCAGTGAGGCTGAAGCTTTCGGGGCTGACGAAACCCTGCATGGAAGCAAACATGCAGCCAGCGATACCGCCGAACGATGCCCCCATGGCAAAGGCCAGCAACTTGATGTTGCGGGTGTTGATGCCCATGGCCTTGGCCGCGATCTCGTCTTCACGAACCGCTTCCCAGGCACGGCCGATACGCGAATGCTGCAGGCGCGCGCAGATGATGACGATGACGATGGTGAGGAACAGCAGCAGGTAATAGTACTTTTCGGGCCCCGTTATTCGGAAACCGAAGAGTTCCTGCGTGCGCCCGAACATGAAATCGCCCACCTTGAAGGTGTCGATGCGATTGATGCCCTGCGGGCCGTTGGTGATGTTGACCGGCGCGTCGAGGTTGTTCAGAAAGATGCGCACGATCTCGCCAAAGCCCAGGGTGACGATCGCCAGATAGTCGCCCCGCAGCTTTAGCGTGGGCGCGCCCAGCAACGCCCCGGCAATGGCCGCCAGCACGAAGCCCAGCGGCAGGATCACCCAGAACGGCAGATGCAGGCCGAAGTGCGGCGAGGCCAGCATGGCCCATACGTAGGCGCCCACGCCGTAAAAGGCGATATAGCCCAGGTCGAGCAGACCGGCAAAGCCCACCACGACATTCAGGCCCAGCGCCAACATGACGTAGATGAGCGCGAAATTGAGGGTACGGATCCAGCTCTGCCCGGCCATGCCCAGCAGGAAGGGCAGCACGGCCAGCAGCGCGCCGAACACCACGATGCCCAGCCAGACCTTGGCAGGAACCGGCGTACGAACGGAAGTGAGGGAGCTCATGCGCGGTCTCCTACCCGTTCACCCAGCAGACCCGAAGGACGGAATACCAGCACCAGGATCAGCACAATGAAGGAAAACACGTCTTGATAGTGGCTGCCGAAGAAGCCGTTGGTGAGGTCACCGATGTACCCGGCCCCCAGCGATTCAATCACGCCCAGCAGCAGGCCGCCCAGCATGGCGCCCGGCAGGTTGCCGATGCCGCCCAGTACGGCGGCCGTAAAGGCCTTGAGGCCCAGTATGAAGCCCATGGTGTACTGCGCAACGCCGTAGTAGGCGGCGACCATGACACCCGCCACGGCCGCCAGCAGCGAACCGATGACGAAGGCGGCAGAAATGACGGTGTTGATGTTCACGCCCATGAGGCCGGCCACTTCACGGTTCTGCGCCGTGGCGCGCATGGCGGTGCCCAAACGGGTGCGGTGAACGATCAGCATCAGGGCCGACATGATGGCCGCAGCCGCCAGAATGATGATGATCTGCAGCACGCTGATGCGCGCGCCGCCCATGTGAAAGACGATCGGCTCGATGATGTGGGGGAAGCTGAGGTAGTTGCGGCCCCAGATCATCATGGCCATGTTCTGAATGATGATCGATATGCCGATGGCGGTGATCAGCGCCGCCAGCCGTGGAGCACGCCGCAGCGGCCGGTAGGCGAAGCGTTCGGCGGTCCAGCCCAGTGCCATGCACACCGGCATGGCCAGCAGCAGCGCGCCGATGACCACCACCCAGGCCGAGACGGCACCGGGATTGGCGCCCACGAAGGTGACAACCAGCGTGGTTGCGACCATGGCACCGACCATGACCACGTCGCCGTGGGCGAAGTTGATCAGCCCGATGATCCCGTAGACCATGGTGTAGCCGAGCGCCACCAGCGCGTACACGCTGCCGACTGTCACGCCGTTGATGAGTTGTTGAAGCAGAATATCCATGGTCTAAGCCGGGAGTCAGAAATGCAGGAATGATCAGGCCGGCGAGGAAGCCCGCCGGCCCGTTGCGCCTGAGACCTGATCAGTTGGCCTGGCTCACCATGGTCTTGACCATTTCCCACTTGCCGCCCTTGACCTGGTAGATGGTGACCGAAATTTCTTTCAGGTCGCCCTTGTCGTCGTAGGCGATGCTTTCGCTGGTGGCGCCGGAGCGCTTCAGCGAAGCCAGCTTGGGCAGATAGGCTTCGGGTTTGGAGGAGCCGGCTTCCTTCATGGCCGTGACCATGTTCCAGGCGCCGTCGTAAGCGTACGGCGCGTACACGCCGGGGTTCTGCTTGAAGCGTGCCTTGTAGGCTTCTTCGAACTTGGAACCGGCTGCCATCTGCTGCAGCGGAACGCCGGCGAGCGACGCATAGGTGCCCTCTGCGGCATCACCGGCCAGCTTGAGGAAGGTTTCGCTGCGGGTCATCTCGCCCGAAACGAGCGGTGCCTCGATACCCAGCGTGACCATCTGGCGGCGCATGGGGCCCGATTGGGCGTCGAGACCGCCGAAGAACACCACGTCGGGGTTCTTGGACTTGATGTTGGTCAGAATGGCGGTGAAGTCATTGGCCTTGTCGGTGGTGTACTCGCGCGCCACGATGGTGCCGCCGTGGGCTTCAACAGCCTTGGCAACCTGGTCGGTCAGGCCCTGCCCGTAGGCGGTACGGTCGTCGATGAGAGCGATGTTCTTGCCCTGGAGGTCCTTCACGATGAATTCACCGGCGGCTGCGCCCTGCTGCGTGTCGCTGGTCATCATGCGGAAGGTGGTCTCGAAACCCTGTTCGGTGTATTCGGGAGACGTGGCCATGGCGATCTGCGGCAGGCCGGCATCGTGGTACACGCTCGAGGCGGGAATGGTGGTGCCCGAGTTGAAGTGACCCAGCACGCCTTGCACGCCTTCGTCGACGATCTGTTGCGCAACCTGAACGGCCGTACGCGGGTCAGCCTGGTCGTCGCGACCGACCAGCACAAACTTGGCGGTCTTCCCGTCGAGCTGAATCTTTTGTTCGTTCGCTTCTTCAAGGGCGAGCGTGAGGCCGTTCCTCATGTCTTCGCCGTAATGCGATTGCGGGCCGGTGAGCGGTGCCGCAAAGCCCAGTTTGACGACTTGTTCCGCCGCAGCCGGGGTAACGGCAAAGGCGGCCAGGGTAGCGGCCGTGGCGGCCAACAGCTTGAAACCGGTTCTGGACTGCATGACTGTCTCCATGTGTGGAATGGGGGCGATGACGGAATTCACCGGCACCGAGTTGCAACAGCATTACACCAGACGTTCAACCGGCATTTAATTGGTTGTAACCCTATAAAACGATGTGGCTACACCTTTTTCTGTTCTGGTATAGCCGCGCACCCGCAGGCAGACAGGGTTCAGGCCGTGCAGCCACGAAATACCACGCCGGCCGGCAGCGACGCCGCACCCGGTGCGGCCGAAGACCCCGCAGCGCGAGCCCCCGAACCGCCCGCCCCCGCACCCTTGCCGGGAGCGGGCAAGGTGGCGGCGATCGCCTCGGCCAGCCCGGCAACTGCCTGGCGATGGCCCTCGACCAGGGCTGACATGCCGACGTCCACCGGAACACTCGCCTGTGCGGTGCAGACCCGGGGCT